>CALLBE010000125.1 GCA_938001985.1 uncultured Verrucomicrobiales bacterium
CGTGCTTGAGCTCCCACTGTTGTGTCACCAATTTCACCCGCAAGCTCTTGTTTAGTAACTAAAGCAGCAACCGAATCGAGCACAATGACGTCAATGGAATTCGATCGCACTAGGGTTTCGCAGATTTGAAGCGCTTCTTCACCTGAAGAAGGTTGAGAGACAAGGAGGTCGTCAAGGTTGACGCCTAAGCGTTTTGCGTACTGAGGATCTAAAGCGTGCTCAACATCAATAAAGGCCGCCAAACCACCTCGCTGCTGAGCTTGAGCAATGACAGTTAAGGTTAAGGTTGTTTTACCCGAAGACTCCGGGCCGAATACTTCTACAATACGCCCTCTTGGGAAACCACCAACACCTAAGGATCTATCAATTAATAAGTTGCCTGTTGGGATAACGTCGACATCAACGCAACTTTCATCTCCCATTCTCATGATGGCAGCCTCCCCGAAGTCTTTCTTAATTTGAGTGATTGCGAACTCAAGGTTTCTCGCTCTCGCCTCGGTTTTTGCGTCTTGTTTCTTATCTGAAGATGAAGGTGCTTTAGCCATGATAATAGTTAGCTTGCTCTATAGTTTTAGCTCTTGTCAACAAAATGTTCTTATGAACACCTAAAATAGTGTTCGATCGAATCTTGAAGAGGTGTTTTTGGGTTTTTAAATGAGAGTGGATTTCAATAAAGTTGAAGTTTAGCTCTTTATGTTAAAAAGGCTAAAATAATAGTTTTAATATGAAGAAAATATGATTTTAATCCATTAATCTTGGCGGTTACGTCAATTAACTATTTTATATTTATGCAAGCATTATTGGGATCAATCGCCTCTTTCTGGAACTCCTCGATTGGCAAGAAATTTATCGTTGCTATCACAGGTTTGATGTTGGTGGTCTTTTTATTAGGCCACTTAAGCGGAAACTTATTAATTTTTGCAGGTCGAGATGCTTTTAACGAGTATGCTTATTTTCTGCACCACATGCTTCATGGCGTTGGGGTTTGGATTGCTAGAATCGGATTGCTTGGAGCGCTCGTGCTTCACGTTGTCGCTACGATTCAGTTGACGATTCAAAACAAGGCGTCGAGAACCGACTATAAGGTTCAAAAATCACAACGCTCAACCTTGAGTTCAACGTTGATGATTTGGAGCGGTCTGACTATTTTATCATTTATTGTTTACCACATCCTACATTTCACCGTCAGAGCTGGGAACGACTATAACAGCGTTGAGTACGCGATTATGTTACACGGTCACAAGGCTCATGATGCTTACACCATGGTGATGCATGGATTCAGTTGGATGCCCGCTGTGATTGCTTATGTGATTGCAATGATCTCGCTTTGTTCTCACTTGAGTCATGGGGTTGCTTCCATTTTCCAAACCTTAGGATTGCGTAATAAGAAGTCAGCGGCTGCGATTGACTTGGGCGCTAAGCTTTACACTCTCATTATTTTCGTCGGGTTCCTTTCGGTCCCACTTTCTATCTATTTCGGCTTCGTTAAATAACCTCAACCACCCCGTTTATTATGTCTAATTATCAAGGAGATTTCAATGTGCCACACCATGGCGCTCCAGAAGGCCCAATTGAATCAATGTGGTCTGATTATAAGTTTAAAGCCCCTCTTATTAATCCAAAGAATAAGAGGAAATATAAAGTTATTGTTGTGGGTTCAGGTCTGGCCGGTGGTTCAACGGCGGCAACGCTGGGTGAGCTAGGCTACCAAGTTGAGTGTTTTTGTTATCAAGATTCACCACGTCGTGCTCACTCGATTGCGGCACAAGGCGGAATTAATGCTGCGAAGAACTACCGTAATGATGGTGATTCTGTTTACCGTCTTTTCTACGACACAATCAAGGGCGGTGACTTCCGTTCAAGAGAGCAGAACGTTTACCGATTGGCTGAGGTTTCCGGTAATATTATTGATCAATGTGTGGCGCAGGGAGTTCCTTTCGCTCGTGAGTACGGTGGGTTACTAGACAACCGTTCATTCGGTGGAGCTCAAGTTTCTCGTACTTTCTACGCAGCAGGTCAAACAGGTCAGCAGCTGCTTATTGGTTGTTACCAAGCGTTATCTAAGGAAATCGCTAAAGGCTCGGTTACGATGCACCGCCGTCACGAGATGATCGAGTTGGTATTGGTTGAAGGCGAAGCTAAAGGGATTGTCGTTCGTGACATGGTTACGGGTGAGATCTCAACACACTCAGCCGATGCCGTTGTCTTGGCTACAGGTGGTTACGGTAACGTGTTCTTCCTTTCAACGAATGCAATGGGCTGTAACGTAACGGCTACCTTTAGAGCTTACAAAAAAGGAGCTTACATGGCGAATCCTTGCTTCACGCAGATTCACCCAACGTGTATTCCTGTATCAGGTGAGTATCAGTCAAAACTCACGTTGATGTCTGAATCATTACGTAATGACGGTCGAGTCTGGGCTCCAAAGAATGCAGCAGATGCTAAAAAAGACCCTGCTGATATTCCTGAAGAGGACAGAGATTATTTCTTAGAAAGAAAGTACCCTGCGTTTGGTAACTTGGCTCCACGTGATATTTCATCTCGTGCGGCTAAAGAAGTTTGTGACGAAGGTCGCGGTGTTGGACCAACGGGCTTGGGTGTTTATTTAGATTTTGAAGAGGCGATTGGAACCTATGGTGAAGACACGATCCGAGCGCGTTATGGAAACCTTTTCCAAATGTACTCAAAAATCACCGGTGAAGATCCTTACAAGCGTCCGATGAGAATTTACCCTGCGGTGCATTACACCATGGGGGGACTTTGGGTTGATTATAACTTAATGAGTAATGTTCCTGGCCTACACGTTATTGGAGAAGCTAACTTCTCGGATCACGGAGCGAACCGCCTGGGTGCTTCTGCGTTGATGCAGGGACTTTCGGATGGTTACTTTGTACTGCCATCAACGATTACTAAATACCTTTCAAAAGCAAAACCAGGCGCGGTCACAACGGATCACCCTGCTTTTGTTGAAGCCAAAGAATCTGCAGAAGCTCGTATCAATAAGCTGATGTCGATCAACGGTTCTCGCTCGGTTGATTCACTCCACAAAAAGCTGGGTAAGATCATGTGGGAGAAATGTGGAATGGCTCGTTCTGAAGAAGGTTTAAAAGAGGCGATTCAAGAGCTCAAGGAATTGAAAGAAGAGTTCTGGAGTGATGTTCGCATCACCGGAACCGCTGATTCATTCAACATGGAGTTGGAGAAGGCTTACCGCGTGGCTGACTTCATCGAGTTTGGTGAGTTGATGTGTCACGACGCCCTTAACCGAGAGGAATCCTGTGGTGGTCACTTCCGAGTGGAGCACCAGTTCACGGATGCAGACCCTGAGGTTCAAGCCGGCACAACGCAGGCAGGAGAGGCTAAGCGTGATGATGAGAACTTTGCATATATCGCAGCTTGGGAGCACCAAGAGGGAGCGGAAGCGCCAGCACTTCATAAAGAAATGTTGGATTACAAAGAGGTAAAACTTTCAGTTCGTAGTTATCAATAAACACAAAAATTTATCATATTATGTCAACAACACTGACACTTAACTTAAAAGTTTGGAGACAAGCAAACACCCAGGATAAAGGGAAATTTGAGACGTTAAAAGCTGAAGATATCCCTGTAGACGCTTCCTTCCTGGAAATGTTGGATATTGTGAATGAGCAGCTCATTAACGATAACCGCGAACCTATCCACTTTGACCATGATTGTCGTGAAGGTATTTGCGGTATGTGTTCATTAAACATTAACGGTATTCCTCACGGTAAAGATTCTGGTATTACGACATGCCAGCTTCACATGAGGAAGTTTAACAACAACGACACTATCTGGGTTGAGCCTTTCCGCTCAAAAGCCTTCCCTATTATTAAGGATTTGGCCGTAGATCGTACCGCATTTGACCGTATTATTGAAGCGGGTGGCTACATCGATGTTCGTACAGGTTCTGCGCAAGATGCGAACTCATTGCCGATTCAAAAAGAATTGGCAGATGACGCCTTTGCTTCAGCAGCGTGTATCGGATGTGGTGCCTGTGTAGCGGCTTGTAAGAACGCTTCCGCTATGCTCTTTGTTTCTGCTAAGGTGAATCACCTCAACAGCTTGCCACAAGGTCAGCCGGAGAAGAATAAGCGTGTGCTTGGCATGGTTAGACAAATGGATTCAGAAGGCTTCGGCAACTGTACCAACCAGTTCGAATGTGAAGCGGCGTGTCCTAAGGAAATCAGCGTTGATAACATTGCGAAGCTTAATAGCAGTTACACCATCGCCGCTCTAGGCGAAGCAGCAGGTTCATAAACTTGTTTAGAGATTGTTTTTATAGTCGCCTGTCTTCAATGAAGTCAGGCGATTTTTGTTATTGGGTTCTTCTTTTTATGTGTTATTAAACAACTCAAGTTTATGAAAAATTTCCTGAGACTCATACTATGGGCTTTGTTTTGTAACGGCGCTTTCCTTCATGCTAAGGAAGTTGCTAGTTTGACCAATTGGACAAGAGCTATTGATCAAAAGTCAATAGAGGCTCGTTTGGTTTCATTTGATATAGAAGCGAATCAGGTCATGGTAAAAATGCAAAATGGCCGAGTGTATGATATCACCTTCTCAGCTTTGATACCAGAGCATCAATCTAGACTTGAGAATATCCATAAAGAAAGAGAAGAGCAGAAAGAAGCACCCACTAAAGCTCGAATGGAAACCTTCACGCCTGAGGGGGGGGGCGGACACAAGGTTCACGTC
>CALLBE010000126.1 GCA_938001985.1 uncultured Verrucomicrobiales bacterium
CCGTCTAATTTGGTGAGAATGATCCCGGAAAGTCCAATCGCGTCGTTGAAGTGGGTGGCTACAGAAACTGCTTGTTGACCTGTGGCTGAGTCGGCTACGAGTAAGGTTTCTGCCGGCTTCACCCAAGCGTGGAGGCTTTTGAGCTCATCGAGTAGGCGATCATCAATCTCTTGACGACCCGCGGTATCAAAAATTAAACATGTTCCGTTTTGGAGCTTAGCCCATTCAACTGCTTTTTTAGCGACTTTGAGAACATCTTTTTCCCCTTCTTCTGGGATGAAGCACGGAACGTCAACTTGTTTGGCCAAGGTGGCTAATTGTTGAACTGCCGCTGGACGGTATAAATCACAGGCAATCAATAAAGGACGGCGTCCTTGTTTTTTTAGACGATAAGCAAGCTTGCCAGCCGTGGTTGTTTTTCCCGCTCCGTTCAGACCGCAGAGTAAAATGTGAGCAGGGGGATTTAAATTTAAAGGGCTTTGGTCGCCGCCGAGTAGGGTGGTTAACTCGTCTTGGAAAATCTTAACGATTTGCTCACCTGGCTTGATTGACTTCAGGACATCAGCGCCCAGAGATTTTTCCTTGATGTCAGCAATGAGCTTTTTAGCGACTGAGAACTCAACATCCGCCTCAAGCAAAGCCATACGGATTTCACGTAAAGCGTCAGAGATGTTTTTTTCAGAGATTTTACCGACCCCTTTTAATTTACGGAAAGTTGAATCTAAGCTGTCTGAAAGTTGAGAAAACATGCCCGTCCTTTTTAATTAAAATCGTAAAAAAGCCAATGAAAAAAAGAATATTATGGGAGGCTTAGAAAACAAACGCTCTAAAGCCCATCCGGAGCGATAGGCATTAATCGGCATTGCTGTTGTTCGGAGTCACTAAGTGGCGTGTTTATCGGCCGAGAAAAGTGACTGGGGGAAAGAGTGCACTAGCAAAAGCAAAAGGAAGAGCCACGAGCAAAGAGAAATACGCAAGAGCAAAGGCCTTTGCTGCCGGTGGTGATCTGGATTAGTTGAGGCCTTCTTCCTTCAATCGAGCTTCCATTTCAGCCGCTTGGAGTTGGTCTGCAAACTCAAATAATGCGCCTTCCATGATGCCGTCTAAGTTGTGAGAAGTGTGGTTAACTCGGTGATCAGTGACACGGCTCTGAGGGTAATTGTAAGTTCTGATTTTTTCCGAACGGTCGCCGGACCCAATCAAGGCTTTACGGTTGGCTGAGTACTCCTCTTGTTGCTTGCGCTGTTGTTCTTCGAAGATTTTAGCCACGAGGATTTGCATGCCCAGTTCACGGTTCTGGTGTTGAGAACGTCCGTGTTCGCATCGCACCATAATGCCAGTAGGTTTGTGCGTGATTTGCACAGCGGAATCGGTTGTGTTGACGTGCTGACCGCCAGCGCCACCAGCTCGACAGGTCTGAATATCGAGGTCTTCCTTCTTCAGTTGAACGTCAACCTCCTCGGCTTCGGGTAAGACTGCTACAGAAGCGGTTGAGGTGTGAATACGTCCTTGTGTCTCCGTAGCTGGCACTCGCTGTACACGGTGAACGCCGGATTCGTATTTTAGAAAACGGAACACTTCATTGCCACTGACTTTGATGGTCACTGATTTTACGCCACCTGATTCAGAAGGGTGTGAGTCAATGATTTCTGTCTTCCATGAACGCTCCTCACAGTAACGTTGGTACATGCGTAATAGGTCACCAGCGAAGATGTTAGCTTCGTCTCCTCCTGCGCCGCCTCGGATCTCGACGAGAGCGTCACGGCTTTCGGTTTCATCACTTGGGAGTAGGGCGTAGGTGACTTCTTGAGAGAGTGTTTCAACCGCTTTTTCAAGTGCTGGGATTTCCTCCTGCGCCATTTCAGCGATTTCAGGATCATTCTCTTTGGTTAGCTCACGGTTTTCAGCAAGGTTTTGCTCAGCCGTCTTTAATTGATCCCAAGATTCTAAAAGATTTTTTAACTGGCGGTGTTCACGCATCGTTTTTGACGCCGCCTTTTGATCGTTAAAAAAATTGGGCTGTGAAATTTCAACTTCAATTTCTTCAAGGCGATTTCGTCTCTTTTCGATAAGTGATGAATAATCCATTTTTCTCGAATTAGTAAAAAGTGAATAGAGCGTGAAAACAAGACAAGAATGAAGGAAGGTCTTGTTTATTAAAAATTCTATTTCATGACTTGAAATCTTAGCGACTTACCGCATTTTATATATCCACTAATTGAAACACTAATTTAATTATTTATGAGTACACCCGTTACCTCACAACCATTCCAAGCAGAAGTTAAGCAGTTGTTGGATATCGTCATCCATTCTTTATACACTGACAAAGAGATTTTTGTAAGAGAGTTGGTTTCGAATGCCTCAGATGCTCTTGAAAAATTAAGATTAAAACAAGCGACATCCCAGGCTTATTATCAGGCTGAGCAGGCCTTGGAGATTCATCTAACGACAGATTCAGAAGCGAATACCTTAACGATTCAAGATTTCGGTATTGGGATGAATCGTGATGAGCTGCAAGAAAACTTGGGAACTATTGCTCATTCCGGAACCAAAGCGTTCTTAGAGCAGTTAAAGGAAAAGGGAGAGTCTAATAGCGAAGTGATTGGCCAGTTCGGGGTTGGTTTTTACTCCGCATTCATGGCGGGTGACACGGTTGATGTTTACACCCACTCATGGGACGAGTCTGCTGAATCTCTAAAATGGTCATCAGACGGTGCCACCGGTTATACGGTTGAAGAAGTACCTGCTGATGAGACCGCTCGTGGTTGCCGCATGGTGATTCACTTGACCGAAGAGAATAAAGAGTTCTCGGAAGAAGAGCGTATCAAATCAATTCTTGAGAAATACTCAAACTTTGTTGCCTTCCCGATTCTATTGAACGGTGAGAGAATTAATACCGTCGAGGCTATTTGGTTAAAAGGCAAGAGCGAGGTGAGCGAGGAGCAGTATGAAGAGTTTTATAAATTCATCGCCCATGCACACGACAAGCCAGCTTCTACATTCCATTTCAACGCTGACGCCCCTCTCAACATCAACTCAGTGATCTTTGTTCCAGGCGCAAACCCAGAACAGTTTGGCATGGGGCAGACTGATCCAGGTGTTTCCCTGTATTGCCGTAAGGTCTTGATTGAAGACGCGCCTAAGAAGCTGCTTCCAGAGTGGTTGCGCTTTTTAAGAGGGGTGGTTGATTCAGAAGATCTGCCATTGAATATCTCACGTGAGACGATGCAGGACAGTCAGCTGTTCCAAAAGCTTGGTAAAACAATCACCAACCGTTTCTTGAAACATTTGGAGAAAGAGGCCAAGAAAGACGAAGCGAAGCACTTGGAGTTTTTCCATAAATTCGGCCGTTTCTTAAAAGAAGGGATTGCGACGAGCTTTGACCACAAAGACGCATTGGCTGGATTGCTCCGTTTTGAGAGCTCGATGACAGAGCCGGGTCAGTTCACTAACTTTAATGAATATCTTGATCGCAGTAAGGATGATCAAAAAGAGATTTATTATCTAGTGGGCGAAAGCAGAAAAGCGCTCGAGTCTAGCCCTTACCTTGAGGCCTTCAAAGCTCGCAACTTAGAGGTGATTTTCTTCACAGATAATATCGATAACTACCTCTTCGACATGCTGAGAGACTTTAAAGAAAAACCTTTAGTGTCTGCGGCAAAGAGCAATTTAGAGCTCGATACACTCGAGGAAGATGCGAATCAATTATCAGAAACCGAATCCAACGATTTAATTGGATGGTTAAAAAACCGTGTCAGCGACCAAGTCAGCGATGTCAAAGTTGGCAAGCGTTTGGTGAGCTCTCCTGTGGTGGCTTTGATGCCTGATGATGCGCCTAACGCTCAAATGCGTGAAATGTTTAAGGCGATGGGGCAAGAAGTTCCTGAGTCTAAAGTCGAGTTGGAAATCAACCCAAGTCATGACTTAATCAAGCAGTTGAATGGCATCAAAGATGAAAAACCTGAGTTGGCTGATGCGGTTGCGAAGCAATTAACAGGCAACGCACTTCTTGCTGCTGGTTTGGTGGATAACCCACAAGCCTTTGTGAGTGAGTTGAACGAAACTCTAGGGAGCTTGTTGAAAAGTTCTTAAACTCAATTTGAATAAGAACCTTCTCTCTCAGCTAAGGTTGAGAGGGGAGGTTCTTTTTGTTTAATTTAAACGCAGCAAAAAAAATGCGTAGAATTAAACAAATATTCAGTACGACCTTCGCTCATTTTTTAGATGAAGCACTTGTCATATATTTTAATTTTTTTAGGACTCTCTTTATTACAAGCAGAGACCTTGCCGGTATTACCAGCGCCTTCAGAACATTGCAAAGAAGCTGCTGATAATTCAACCGCTCAAAAAGATAAGGCGTATCTAGGAATCAGCACGGAGAGTGTGCCTGCTGTATTACTGAAACATCTAAAAGTCCCGAACAATACAGGTGCTTTAGTGAAGATGGTCACGCCCACC
>CALLBE010000127.1 GCA_938001985.1 uncultured Verrucomicrobiales bacterium
TTTAGTTTAGCCACTTTAAAAAAATATAGAAACTTTGAGTTACATGTAAGTTGGAGACTAGAAGAGCACGGTGATAGTGGTGTTTACCTCCGTGGATTACCTCAAGTTCAGATTTGGGATACGGAAAGTCCAAAAACACAAAAACATGGCGCGGCTAAAGGTTCTGGAGGACTTTGGAATAATCGAAATGCAGGCAGATGGCCTCTCGTTAAAGCTGACAACCCAGTGGGCGAGTGGAACCATTTCGTTATTCGTATGATTGGAGACGATGTTTCAATATGGTTAAACGGTAAGCAAACGGTTGATAAATCACCATTGATTAACCTTTGGCAAAAAGGTAAGCCTCTTCCTGAAAGAGAGCAAATCGAGCTTCAGTGCCATGGTGACCCAGTTTGGTTTAAAAACATCTATATCAAAGAGCTCGAAGATTAATTCGAACGCTTTTTTAAGATAAGATTTACTCATTAATTTAAGCCAAGATCTCGGGTCTTGGCTTTTTTATTGTCTTTTGAGATCGGCATCAGCAATCTCTTGGGCGTGAGCCTAATATTAGAAAAAGATGTCATTGCGCTAGTTCGTGAGGTTGGGGCTTTTCAACTTCAATATTTCAGAAACATTGAGGACTCTAAAATTAATAAAAAGGGGAGCAAAGAGACGGTTTCTTTTTTAGACGTTGAATCCGAAAAACTCCTTAAAAAAGGCCTGCAGAAGTTGCTTCCTGAAGCCGGGTTCTTTGGTGAGGAATTAGGAACAGAAGGGGATTCCAGTTACCGCTGGATTGTTGACCCTATTGATGGAACGACTAATTTTTTAAACGGGATTGATCAGTTTTCTATTTCAGTTGCTTTGGTTAAGGAGGAGGAGATTCTTCTAGGTGTTGTTTATAAACCCTATATTGATGAGGCCTTGTCAGCGTCTAAAGGCTTGGGGATTCGTAAAAATGGCGAAGCGAGCCCAATTCATACTCACAAAAGTGAAGCGAAGGAGGCGTTGTTTTCAACAGGCTTCCCGTTTAGATCACCTGATTTAAGTGATGCTTTTTTTAAGACGGCCAAAGAGGTGCTTCAGTTAGGGATGGGAATCCGAAGACAAGGGAGCGCGGCCTTGGATTTAGCTTATCTAGGGATGGGCTGGTATGATGGTTTCTGGGAGGGCGACCTCCAGCCTTATGATGCGGCAGGAGCCTTAGCCATTATTTATGAAGCTGGGCTTCTCGTGACCAATCACCGAGGTGAGCCCTACAATATGTTCCAAGATCGAATGATGGTGGCGGCTCCGGATGGGGTTCATCAGCCTCTCTTGGAAATTGTGGCTCGAAACTATAAAGACTGTCGCCTCTAGTTCAGGCGTCCTCTTTTCTTTAAAAATTACAGGTTCAGAGCTTTGAGCAGGGAATCCGGGAGGGTGAATAGAGAGTGATTGCGTTTTAAGCATTCTAAATCATCAACATCCTCTAAAGTCCTTAACTGTTCAGGAGAGATTCCATGAGCTTGAAAGCGTTTAATCGTGTTGTCAAAAACATCAGCAGTGCTCCACTTCATATCATTAAACAGATAGGCGCCGGCAGAGGCAGCTGCGGAGGTAGAACTTAGGCCCAAGGTCCAGTACCCTCCATCCAATGCGGGGCCGATGACACTTTTTTTCTGAGCCAGTTTTGAAGCGGCTTCCTCCAGGTCTTGAGTTCTAATACCAGGGCAGTCTCCACCTAGAAGAATCACACTAGAAGCTCCAGATTCGAAAGCTTGTTCACAGGCCTTGGCCATACGGGCACCAAGATCACCCTCGGGTTGTGGCAGGAAGCGATAGCTGTCACCCAGCCAGCTTTTCATTTCAAGCTCAGCATCTTGAGGCGCAAAATGAATGTTAACTTTCCAATACGAAGGGATTTGGGCCAAGGTGTGTCGAACTAAGGCTTGGTAAACCTTACAAGCGTTGAGATCGCCAATGTCCTTGGCCAGACGCGTTTTTACAAAGCCTGGGTGAGGCGCTTTGAGAAAAAGCAGCACTTCAGGAAGAGGCGTTAGGTCCATTTTGAGGCGATGGATATAAAAGGTTAAAAGAGAGGGTTTATTCTCTAGGCTATCTCGGCATTATCAACGTCTTCTCGCAAGTTGTTGATGATGTAGTTCTGCCTATCCATTGTGTTTTTACCCATGTAAAATTCGAGCAATTCTTGAAGCTCTTTACCCTCTTGCATGCCAACAGGATCCAAGTGAATGTCTTCACCAATCATAAATTTAAACTCTTCGGGTGAAATCTCACCGAGCCCTTTAAATCGAGTGATTTCAGAATTTTGACCCAACTTCTTGAGTGCTTTTTCCTTCTCCTTTTCATCGTAACAATAAAACGTCTCTTTTTTGTTACGCACACGGAAGAGAGGCGTTTCTAAAATATATAAATGCCCTCTTCGGATAAGCTCTGGGAAAAACTGAAGGAAAAACGTCAGTAATAAAAGGCGGATATGCATCCCATCGACATCGGCATCTGTTGCGATCACGACATGATTATACCTGAGGTTTGAGATGTCGTCTTCAATACCGAGAGCCGCTTGTAGAAGCGCAAACTCTTCATTTTCATAAACGATTTTTTTGCTCAACCCGTAGGTGTTTAAGGGCTTGCCTCTCAAAGAAAAGACCGCTTGGGTCTCAACATTCCTCGAAGTCGTGATCGAGCCACTCGCCGAGTCCCCTTCGGTTAAAAACACCGTGCTTTCAGCCCCAGCCTTGTGCTTGGTATTAAAATGTGCTCGGCAATCGCGTAATTTCTTATTGTGGACTTTTGCCTGCTTGGCTCTTTCCTTAGCGGCTTTTTTAATGCCACTCATCTCCTTGCGCTCTTTTTCAGCCGCCAGGATGCGTTTCTGAATCGATTCAGCAACCGCAGGGAATCGGTGTAAATAATTGTCCAGATGTTCCTTTAGGAAATGGAGAACAAAGGTCTTAATCGTTTCTCCATCTGGCGCGATATAAAGACTGCCTAACTTGGTTTTCGTCTGGCTTTCAAAAATCGGCTCTTGAACGCGAATGGAAATAGCCACCCAAAGCCCTGTACGAATATCCGCTGGGTCGAACTGCTTGTTGAAAAAATCTCGAATGACTTTCACATAGGCCTCACGGAACGCAGCCAAGTGGGTTCCCCCTTGGTGCGTGTTCTGACCATTAACAAAGGTGTAGTAGTTCTCCACGCTTTCAGGCGCATGCGTGAATGCGATCTCAAGGTCATCGCCTTTTAAATGAATCGGCTCATACAAAGGCGCTGTATTCATCTCCTCAGATAAAAGATCTAGAATACCGTTTTTCGCTCTAAATTTTTTCCCGTTAAAGGTGAGCGTTAGCCCCGGGTTTAAATACGAGTAGTAGCGACACATCTTTTCGACGTGCTCCAGTCGATAATTCACATGCTTTGGAAATATCTTATTATCGGTCAAAAACGTCACTTGAGTTCCGTTTTTAGAATCCGAATCTTTCGCTTCCTTATCAGTATGAACCTCGCCGTAGGAAAACTCAATTTTTCGAGTCTTCTTTTCCCTCCAAGCCTGAATAATAAAGGACTGGGCTAGAGCATTCACGGCTTTAATACCCACACCATTCAGCCCTACTGACTTGGTGAAGGCATCACTATCGTATTTCGCCCCTGTGTTGATTTTTGCCGCGCAATCATACAGCTTTCCTAAAGGGACGCCTCGACCGTAATCACGAACCGTTGTTAATCCCTCAGGGCTGATGTTGATATCGATTTGCTTACCGTAGCCCATGGTGTGCTCATCGATGGAGTTATCTAAAACCTCTTTGAGCAAAATATAGATACCATCATCTGGAGAAGCCCCATCTCCGAGCTTACCAATATACATGCCTGGACGCATGCGAATATGCTCTCGCCAGTCCAAGCTTTTGATGTCGTCTTCGGTATATTCGGCAGCCACGGGGTGAGTTTAACAAAAATAAAAGGCTAGAAACAATAGATTCTAATTTTTTATTACAATTTATTCAAAAGAAATAATAGATGGGGGAGATTGGGCTTAGCGCTTAAGCCATTCAATCAATGCCGCAGGATCTGCTGACATAGGAATTGCTTCTTTAGGCTCATTCGCAAGGCGGGCCAATCGCTCAGGAATCTCGATATTTCCTTCACCCAGCTCCTCTTCCATCACGTCGATAAACTTAGATGGGTGCGCTGTCTCTAATACAATAGTGTGAGTATTTGGATATTCTGCTTTGTAATCATTAGCAGCCAACCAACCCACAGCTCCGTGAGGATCAATGGTGTAGTTTGTTTGTGACTTAACTTCTTTAATGGCGGTGCGAGTTGTCGCATCATCATAAGAAAAACCGCGAACTTGATCTTTGATCGTCACCCAATCTGAGCTGAACAAATCCAGCATTCTAGCGAAGTTCGAAGGAGCGCCAACATCCATTGCGTTTGATATGGTGGCTTTAGAAGGTACTGGCTCGTAAGTACCGGAAGCAAGGTAATCTGGCACGACCTTGTTGATATTGGTGGCGGCGACAAAGCGCTCAATTGGTAATCCTAATTTTTGAGCCAATAAACCTGCGGTTAAATTACCGAAATTACCAGAAGGGATAACAAATACTGGTTTTACACCCTCTTCTAATTGTCTAGCTGCTTGGAAATAATAGAAGGCCTGAGGCACCAAGCGAGAGATGTTAATTGAGTTTGCTGAAGTTAAGTTCAATCGCTCAGACAACTCTCTATCTAGGAAGGCTGTTTTAACCATTTTCTGGCAATCGTCAAAGGTGCCATCAATCTCTAAAGCTACAATGTTTCCGCCTAAGGTGGTCAGCTGTTTCTCCTGTAAAAGACTTACCTTGCCCTTTGGGTAAAGAATGGTCACACGAGTGCCAGGCACTTGGTGGAAGGCGCTGGCAACCGCGCCGCCCGTGTCCCCTGACGTCGCGACTAGCACATTGAGAAGACCTTCTTGGTCTTTCGTTAAATAACCCATCAAGCGGGCCATGAATCGAGCCCCAAAGTCTTTGAAGGCTAAGGTCGGGCCATGAAATAACTCTAGAATGTGATCTTGCGGAGCAATTGTCTTCACCGGAGCGTCAAAGGTGATGGATTCCTCGACAATTTTGCGCATGTCTTCACTTGGAATCGAGCCTTTGAAGAGGTGATCAGCG
>CALLBE010000128.1 GCA_938001985.1 uncultured Verrucomicrobiales bacterium
GAAGCAGATCGCTTGGGAATGGCTTACGCTGCCAAGGCGAAGTATAACCCTCAGGTGGCTAAGCAGCTTTGGTTAAGATTGGCTAAAAAATACTCGATGGCAGATTATGTTGGGTTCCACTGGACGGCGGGCCGCGAGGAAACTTATGTCTGGAATATTGAGCCCATTTTGCGCTTATACCGTGGGCGTTTAAACGAGACTGTTCATTAAGGGAGCGTTTTTAAACGTTACTGAATCATTGAGTCTTCCTTGTTGTCGTTGTCCTCGAACTCTTCCTGGTAATTGCTAGTGGCTGGGATCGCTTCAACGCTTATATAATGAAGCACAAAAAAAGCCGCTTATTGCTAAGCGGCTTTTTGTTAAAGTAGTGATCGAGATTAGATCGAGGTGGCGATTAAATAGCCAATCTTGAGTAAGATACGATTGAGATCGTGTCGTTAAGCTCTTTGCCTTTAGCAGCAAGAAGGCCTTCGATAGTCACGTCAGCGTCTTTAACGAAAGGTTGCTTAAGTAAGCAGTTCTCTTTGTAGAAACGGTTTAACTTACCAGGTAAGATTTTCTCAATCATTGCTTCAGGCTTGCCTTCGTCAATGAGTTGTTTGGTGAAAATCTCTTTCTCAGCTTCGATGAGTTCAGCTGGGATGTCTTCCGCGCTTAACCCTTGTGGGTTTAGAGCAGCGATGTGAAGGTTGATGTCTTTACAAAGCTCTTGGAATGTTTCGTTTTGAGCTGTGTCAGCATTGTCAAAAGCGAGTTGTAGAAGAACGCCAACTTTACCACCCATGTGAATGTATGAAGAAACCGCACCGTTTGATGTTTCGTAACGGGTGTAGCCGCTAAGCTCTAGTTTTTCACCAAGCTCAATGACTTTAGACTCCAAGAATGTACCAACTGTGCCTTCGTTAACAGGGACTTCAAGCGCTTGCTCAAGTGTTGAAGCTGAGTTCTCAACTAACTGCGTTGAGATGGTTTCAACTAGATTGACGAAGTTCTCGTTTCTAGCAACGAAGTCAGTTTCACAACTTGTTTTAGCCAAGATCCCAGATTTGCCGTCAGCTGCGATTTTTGCAGAAACAACACCTTCGGTGGTTTCGCGATCTGCTTTTTTAGCTGCTTTTACGATGCCACGCTCACGAAGGTATTTAACCGCTTCGTCCATGTCACCATTCATTTCTGTGAGCGCTTTTTTACACTCCATCATGCCCGCATTTGTTTTTTGACGGAGCTCTTTTACAAGACTAGCACTGATTGCCATAATTAAATTAAATAGATAAAAGTTAAGATGCGTTGAATCGCATCGGAAATAGTTAGTAGAAAAAACTCACTTCTAAGTATTAGAAGTGAGTTAAAGTGAAATTAGTCGTTTTGCTTAGCCTTGATAGGTGAAACAAGTTGCTCGAGGAGCAATTTGATCGAACGAATTGAATCATCATTGCCAGGAACTGCGTAGTCGATAGCTCTTGGGTCCGCATTCGTATCAACGATAGCAACCGTTGGGATGTTTAAGCGTTTTGCTTCAGCCACTGCGATTGACTCACGAGCTGTATCCACGATAACCATAGCTGATGGGAATTTTTCCATCTTACGGATACCTTGAAGGTTGTTGAAAAGTTTAATACGCTCACGGTTAAGCGCTGAAAGCTCTTTCTTAGACATTGCTTTGTACTCAGGCTGCTTCTCGATGTTCTCAAGATACTCAAGACGAGCGACCGAGTTGCGGATGGTTACTAAGTTAGTAAGCATGCCACCTAGCCAGCGGTGATTTACATAGTAGTGACCTGTTTGCTCAGCAATCATTTTGATTGACTCTTGAGCTTGGCGTTTACAACCAACAAAAAGAATTTTTTTACCTTTTGCGTTGATGTCAGCTAAGAACTCAGAAGCTTTATCAATAGCTTCTACTGTTTTATCTAGATCGATAATGTGAATACCTGCCTTGTTAGTCAGGATGTTATTTCTCATTTTCGGGTTCCACTTGCGAGTTTGGTGACCGTAGTGAACACCAGCTTCAACCATTTGTTTTTGAACGTCTGTAACCATTTTATTAAGTGTTATTCTTAAACCAGAATAACGGTGGCTCGAAAAAGCTGTCGATGAATACCCGAACCTTTTCTATTGTTTGCGACTTAAACGGGATAGTGAATAAATATTCATTTAAATAGCTAATCAAGAATAAAAACACTCGATTGAGCTAAAAAAACCTATTGTTTCAGTTCCGGATGATCTGAGCTGACACCTCTGAGCTCGAAGACTCGGGTGATGGTGTCGTGGATGAGGTTGCTCGGGCAGGAGGCACCGGCTGTGATTCCAACCACGATGGGCTCTTCACTTAATAAAATACCGCCGTTTTTACTGAGCACTTCTTCCTTTTGCTGAAGGTCAAAATGAGCAATCTCCTCGATGTTTTTCAAGCACTCAGCCGTTCGGATAAAGAAGGCAGGGAGGTGTTCTTCAGAAATCTCAACCAAGTGAGTGGTGTTCGAGCTGTTGTAGCCGCCGACAACAAGCATGAGATCCATTTTCTTATTGAGCATTTCAAACAAGGCGTCCTGACGTTCTTGAGTGGCTCCGCAAATGGTGTCAAACATGAGGTAGTTGTGGTCGTCATTGTCACGCTTGATGATGGCTTCTTTGAGGAGTTTTTGAATCTCCTCCGTCTCGCTTTTTAGCATCGTGGTTTGGTTCGCTACGCCTATCATTTGTAGATGCTTGGTGGTGTCGAACCCAGTGGAGTAGGCGTTCGGGAATCTCGCTTCGAAGGTGGCCTGATCCGTTCCGTTGACAATCATTTCACAGAGGTCATGACAGTCCTTTAGGGTTAGGATGACCACGTAATGGCCATTCTTTTGGTCGCCCAGCGCACGAGAAGCTGTGGCTTTGGTTTCCTCATGTCCTGCTTTGCCGTGAATAACGGAGGTGACACCATCTTTGGCATAATTGCGCACGCGTCTCCAGACCTTCATGACATCGCCACAGGTGGTATCGATGACGGTTGCGCCTTGGGCCTCGATTTTTTCCATGAAATGAGTCGGTGCGCCAAAGGCAGGCACGATCACGACATCATCGGGGCCGATTTTATTATAATCATCCGTCAGCTCCTTCCACGGCAGAGAAACGATGCCCATGCTGGAGAGGTGTTGGTTGACCTCTTGGTTGTGAATGATTTCACCGATGAGGTAGATGTTATTATCGGGGAAGACTCTGCGCGTTGCGTACGCTAGGTCGATGGCACGCTCAACACCGTAGCAAAACCCAAATTGCTTAGCCAGTCGAACGGTCGTGTTTTCAATGGTCAGTTCGCCGCCGCTTTTTCTCAATCGCTCCACCAGTGAGGAGTTGTAGTGATTTTGCACCTCAGCCTCA
Source organism: uncultured Verrucomicrobiales bacterium (assembly GCA_938001985.1). Lineage (GTDB taxonomy): Bacteria > Verrucomicrobiota > Verrucomicrobiia > Verrucomicrobiales > Akkermansiaceae > CALLBE01. The sequence continues at coordinate 3,364 of CALLBE010000128.1, forward strand.
ACCCGAGCCATGACTTCTGGTCGACGAACGTTTACTCTTTTTTTCTTGGGTGTGCTGGACATAGCAAAGGTATAGAAACTAAAATATTCGAGCGTGTCCAACCTGTTCGGCAGAGAATGCGAATTTTAAAACAAAGAAGCGCCTGTTGAGAGCGGGTAGGGCTTAATGAATAGACCGCTTAAGCCATCACTCAAATCCTTTCAAAAACCATGGATGGGTGAGGGCGGTAAAAGAGGGGTATAAATAGTTAAGCCTACCCCTCATTGAAATTATTTAAGGGGCTGTCCTAGCTAAGTGATTGAAAATCTGTTAGTTTAGGGTAAATGTACGAACGGAAAAGTAAATTAAGAGGCACAACTCAGAATGAGTTAATGAAGCTATTTGTAGCGGGTGCGACAGCGCGCGCTACAGCTGAATTAGTGGGTGTTAATCGTAACACTTCGGCTACTTACTTCATGAGGTTAAGACGGTTGATTGCGAGTAAACTCCCTAGCTATGATTTATCTGGCGAAGTGGAAGCTGATGAGAGTTATTTCGGTGGCGTTCGTAAAGGGAAACGAGGGAGAGGCGCTGGAGGAAAAGTGGCTGTCTTTGGGCTA
>CALLBE010000129.1 GCA_938001985.1 uncultured Verrucomicrobiales bacterium
GCCCTCACTCGTAATCGCCATGTCAGAAATACGACCCAAAAAGACCCAAACAAAAAAGGCGTGGGTTAGCTCATGCCCCAACACATATAAAAATAAGAAAAAGCGCTCCAATACCCGTGTATAAAAGATCAAAGCCCACAACGCCCCTCCTCCCAAGAAGCACCAAATCACAGGTTTTAGTAGAAACCCTTGCTGGACTTCCACTTTGAATTTCATGAATACAGCCGCACCAATCAAATAAGTGAGAACAAAGAAACCAGCACCCCACACCCAGTTTAACCACACTTGCAACACGTCCCAAAAAGAATCGTAGGGCTTCGCTAAAGTCGTGTGATACCTTTTTTCCCGCCTATCGTCACGGCGATCTCTAAGGTGCTTATTGGTTTTCGCCTCAGCTTGGTGAGTGACGGAACTCCAAACCTCTGACCAACTCGCTCGTTTTTTCCGGGCTTCACGACGACGACGAACGGAAGAATTCTCCCAATTCTTCCTTCCCGAGGTTTTCGATGGTCTTAGTCGTCCCACTGCCTATCATAAGAGTCTATTAATTGATTTTTATCGATAAAAAAAATCGACACGGCTTAACAAATTTTTTTCTCTTTAACCAAGAATGAATATTTTAGTCATTGGAGCAGGATCATGGGGAAGCTGCCTCGCAAACCTTTTGGCTAAGCAAGGTCACTCCGTTCAACTCTCCTGCCGCCGAGCCGAACAAGCTGAGGAAATAAACCTCCATTCAACCAATGAGAAGTATTTACCCAAGGTCTTGTTCTCAAAAAATATTGAAGCCATTGCTTCCTTCGATCAAATCTCCCCAGAGACCGAGCTGATCGTTTCCGCAGCGCCTTCCGCCGCCTTAACACAACTCTTAACGGAGCTCTCTAAGCTCAGCTTTTTAAGCAAAACTCCCATTGTCTCTTGCACCAAAGGACTGGAGGCAGAAACAGGCCGCCGCCTCAGCGAAGTGATTCAAGATCATTTCCCACACAACGAAATCGCGATACTCTCCGGCCCCAACCATGCTGAAGAAATCGCCCAAGAACTCCCTGCTTGCGGCGTAATTGGAGCCAGCCACATGGATTTGTGCACAACGCTTCAATCCGTTTTTAGCACGCCCTACTTCCGAATTTACAGAAGCACTGACGTGAAAGGAATCGAATACGGAGGCTGTATAAAAAACACCTACGCAATCGCTGCAGGCATCGCTGCAGGAATGAACTTAGGTGATAACGCCGTGGCCGCTCTCGTGACACGAGCGCTGGCAGAGATGTCTCGATTAGGCGTTGCCCTAGGCGGAAATATTGAAACCTTCATGGGATTATCTGGCGTTGGAGACTTAATCACCACTTGTTTCTCAGAACACAGCCGAAACAACCAAATCGGTCGAAAGCTAGGTGAAGGCATGACTCTCGAAGCCGCCGTGGCTTCACTCGGCATGGTGGCTGAAGGGGTTCGAAACACCAAGGCCAGCTACTTTATCGCAAAGTCGACAGGAATAGAAACCCCTCTCATCAACGCCGTTTACCAAATACTCTATGAGTCTAAACCGGCCAAAGAAGCGTTAAGCCAGCTTTTAGCAAGAGGTCTAAAAACCGAGTTTCAATAAAGCTCTCTATAAAAAACCTCCTCAACGCTAAATAGAAGGTTCCCGGTTCTTTTAGCGCTTTTAACTCTTTTAACGTAAAGCTTTGGTCGCTATTTCAAGCCACTCTTTTTCAAAGCTTTCTTTTTCTTTAGGCGCTTTTACGCCCGCTCTTTCATACCAGTAGCAGGCATTCCAATAATCGCCTTCCACTCGGTGTAAATAAGCGTGAATGTGCTCACCAAGCGGTGAAGAAACCCTTTCACACAAGTCATGAGCTCTCTCCCACTCTCCAGCAGCTTCACACCACAAGGCTTCCAATCCTAAGCTCAAATTCTCAGGTTTCTTACCACTCAAGGCCATTTCACGCAGTTGATTCGAAGTCATACCTTGTTTTCTTCAAATTCAAGCTATGTATCAATGTAAAAAATACCAGCTTGCTACTTCTCTTATAGCATTCTAGCGTTTCTCAAATGACATCTAAAGAACTAGCTCTTATATGCGCAAAAGCCGCTGATGATATCCAAGCTGATGATATCCAAATCCTTGACCTCAAGGGTATCTCAACGCTAACGGATTTCATGATTATTTGCTCAGGAACTTCCATGCCCCACCTCAAAGCTATCTTGCGTGAAATCGCAAATAATGTTGAGGAAATGACCAAGGGTGAGCGCCCTGCTGGTAAAGAAGGTAAAACTGACACCCGCTGGGTTGTTCTGGATTACATTGATGTGATGATTCATATCATGCATGAAGACATGAGAGACATCTATCGTCTGGAGGATTTATGGAAAGACGCGCCTAGATTAGATTTCACCTCGAGTTCCGAGGATTCTGAATAGAGTTTATTCATCCTCACATTCTTATTCACCCATGAATTACCCTCCTTCTATTGACGCTCTCATTGAGGCTTTAAAAGGAATGCCTGGGGTTGGTGGCAGAAGCGCGGAAAAGCTAGCTCTCTGGTTCTTATCTCATAAAAAAAGAAACCCCATTGATCTAGCCGAGGCCCTGGTAAACTCAACCACGCAGATTCAGCTCTGTGAGCTTTGTGGATTCTTTCAAGAAAAAGAAGAGACCTGCTCAGCCTGTCGAGAATCAGAAAAACACCCTCACACCATTTGTGTGGTTGAAAAAGCATCGGACGTGCTCTCCATGAGCCGATCCAATACCTTAAAATCTGGATATCACGTCTTAGGAGGCAAGCTCTCTCCTTTAGACAACATCACTCCCGAGGACCTCAATATAGAGAGCTTGATTAAACGTGTTAAAGGTCTTGTGAGCGAAAACCAGCCCATTGAAGTCATTTTAGCTCTGGGCGCTGATATCGAGGCTCAAGCAACCGCTCAATTCATCGCCAACCGACTGACGAAGCTTAGCTCTTTGTGTTCAGTCACTCAACTCGCTCAAGGTTTAGCTGCAGGAACCTCCTTAAGTCATGCCGATGGGCTGACACTTAAACACGCTTTTGATGGTCGGAAAAAGATTTCTTAAGCCCTCTCAATAAGTTGTGAATAACTCTGCGCATAACCTATGAGTAATTTTATGAATATCTTTTAGACATAATTACTCCCTAGATACTAAAAAGTTATCGAGATTTTTTATCACCGTAAATTATTGAAAATCAAAACGCTATCGACTTGTTCACTTATTAACACTCTATAATAATAATACTTTTATATATTTATATAGATTAATAATTAGTATCTTGTGTGAACAAATAAATTACTAGCCCCATGTTCGGTGAATTAAACACATCTCAAAAATCTGGTTTTTTACCTCACAGTCCAGTCAGTCGTTTTTTGATCATTTCTTGTTTGGCTATTTTTTTGATCGAGTTCTTTTTTCAGATCACCCCGTTCACTCGTTATGGTTTTTTGAGTTACCATGAGTTGGTTTCTAATTTTCAACTCTGGAGATTACTCAGTTTTCAATTCTTACATGCGGACTTTAGGCACATCTTAGGGAATCTCTTGGGATTGTATTTTTTTGCTCCGGTGCTTGAACAGTGGTTGGGGTCTAAACGATTCACGGTTTATTATTTGATTTGTGGCATCTCTGGGGGGCTTGTTTTCATCCTAGCAACGTATTGGGGGTGGATACCTCCCAATCGATTAGTCGGAGCTTCAGCAGGCCTTTACGGGCTTTTTATAGCTTTGTTTATATTAAGGCCACACACCAAGGTTCATCTCTTCTTTTTGCCAATAGCGATCAGCATTCGATGGGTGGTGATTGGCTTATTAGTCTTTGCTGGCCTCAGTATTTTCATAACCGGAGTCAATGCGGGTGGGGAATACTCCCATTTAGGAGGGGCTTTAATGGGTTATATTTTACTCAAGAACCCACAGGCACTAAACTTTCTAACCTCCTTTTTTTTAAATCAGCCTTTTGGTGTGCAGAAAAACCAGCGAAAGCACTCGGCTTCAGGGCTGGAAAACTATGAGCCTAAAATAAAACCCAGAGTTGAGATTAAAAGAGCTAATACGCCAGAGATTGATCGCATATTGGATAAGATATCAGCAGAAGGTTTGCATTCGATTACGGATGAAGAACGAGAGATTTTAAACCAATTTTCAAAGAGTAAATAAATATATCAAAAGGCTTTGTTGTTTTAATATAGACTTTCAAATCAAAATTTAGCAAAACTCAACGCATGAATAAGGAGTTACTTAAATTTGTTGCCTTGGTATTTTTACTAGTAACTTTTCAAGTTTTAGGAGCCTTTCAATCCAGTGCATTGCCTAATTTTCAACCCATAGCTGCGCTTCTATTCTGTGGATTCGCAACGATGAAGAAAGGTTTGAGCTGGTTGACTCTAGGCGCTTGGTTTATCGCTTACCCCTTCACCACTCGCTTGAACGGGGATTATGATTTGTTTTCAACAACGCTGTTGGTTCAGGTTTTTGCTTTAGCCTTAATCATTGGTTTGGGTTATGGACTTTCGAAATACGCTAAGAAGTCTTTTGTAACACTCTTATTCGGGTCTGTGCTTTCAGCAGGGTTATTTTACGCCGTTACGAATACCTTCTCATGGCTGTCATCACCACTTTATACGAAAGACTGGGTGGGTTTTTATGAAGCCTTTTGGGCAGGGCCTAAAGGGTCGGCTCTACCAACGTGGTCGTTTTTCCGTAATTCACTCGCAGCCAATGTTTTGTTCACCTCATTGTATGGGCTTAGCATGCTGAAAATCAAAAGCTTGAGTTTGAATAACTCATCAGAAAAAGAGCTTTCTTTAGACGCTAAGTAAGCATGTTTAATCTTTTTCGAAAAGAGTCTTTAGATTTACCAGAATCATTCATGGGTTTTAAATTAATTGTCGGTTTAGGAAACCCAGGTCGTAAGTACACGGAAACTCGCCATAATATTGGCTTCATGATTCTCGATAAATGGGTCGAGGAGTTAGGAGTGTCTTGGGAAAAAAAGCTCAACTGGCGTTCTGAGCAAGTGAAGACCGAATACGGTTGGCTCATGAAGCCCATGACTTTTATGAACCGTTCAGGCTTCTCAGTCGGGCATTTCTGTCGTTATCACAAAATTAAGCCTGAGGAGGTTCTCTGTGTTTACGACGATACTTCGTTTGAGTTGGGATCAATTAAATTTAAGTTAAAAGGCTCTTCAGGGGGGCATAATGGGATCAAGTCTTTGATTAATGATCTGGGTTCAGAAAACTTCCCTCGTCTAAAAGTCGGCATCGGTCAACCTCTTCACGAAGAGTTAGCAGATTACGTGCTGGGCAAATTCACAGACGAAGAGGAGCAGGGGCTTGAAGATGGTATTCTAAAGGCTGTGAAGGCACTCCAAGTCTGCCAAACCGAAGGGTTTGAATCAGCGGCAAATCAATTCAACTAAAGAGTTATGATTATCGCTTTAAACAAGCCTTATCTCATGCTTTCTCAGTTCAACCCCAACCCTGAGAAAGACGATCAACTGACCTTGCGAGATCTTCCTATCGAGGTTCCAAATTCAGTCGTTCCTCTCGGTCGACTTGATTATGATTCCGAAGGGCTTTTGCTCTTAAGTGATGAATCAGATTTGGATCAAAAACTCCTTCACCCAAGAAACGAACACCGCAGGCGTTACCACGTCTTAGTCGAAGGAGAGCCACAAGCAGATGATTTGGCAAAATTCCATCAAGGTGGGTTGCAAATCCGAGTCTCAGGCAAGTCTCATGCTTGCAAACCAGCTCGCGCTCGAGTGCTTAAGGAAGAGCCGTCCTTTCTTTGGGAGCGCACACCGGCTGTACGCACTCGAAAAACCATTGTAGACACCTGGATGATGCTAGAGCTTCGAGAAGGGAAGAACCGCCAAGTGCGTCGCATGACCGCAGCCGCAGGCTTCCCAACCCTACGCCTCGTCCGAACAGGCATGGGATCCATGTCTCTCGATAGCTTAAATCTTAAACCCGGCGAATGGGTTGAGCTGACGGAAGAACACCGCAAACAAATCTTCGCGCGGTAGCGTGGGGTATTTGATTTTGACAACGAATAAAATTGTTAGGATCTGCTTTCATAGTCTTTTTTAATTCGTTTTATTAATTGCTATTAGCGCTACAATAATAAAAAATATTCAGTTGTATTACCAAAATATAATTCTTATGACTGTAAAAAAAGGCCTTATAATCGAACATGAATTAGCCGAATACGGTAATACTTATAATCCTTATTCAACGCAATTAGAGTTCAGTTCTGTTGATACAAAACCAGAGATAAATGTAGGTCAATTAAATGTCATTTCTCTATTTTCAGGATGTGGGGGGATGGACATAGGCTTTGAGGGAAACTTCAAGGTACATCCTTCATTAGATCATAAAAGTTTTGATACGAAAAAAGGGGTTTTACCTCGAACTCGATTCAAAACTGTTTTTGCTAATGATATAAGGCAAGGCGCAAAAAAGTGCTGGGAAAACTTTCATAAGCCTGATGGTGATATTTTTAAACTTTGCAGTATTGTTGATTTTGTAAAGGGAGTCAAAGCGGGGTCATCGAACTTTCCTGAATGTGATATTTTAACGGGTGGTTTTCCATGCCAAGACTTTAGTGTTGCGGGTAAGCGTAAGGGTTTTTCTTCTGATAAATCTGATATGGGAGTGGTTGAGATAGACAAACCTTCTGATGAAAGTAGAGGAATGCTTTACATGTGGATGCGTCAAGCCATTGAGCTTTCTCAGCCGAAAATGTTTATTGCTGAGAATGTAAAGGGGCTGGTTTCGCTTGGAGAGGCAAAAGAAATTATTTCAAATGATTTTTCTAACATAGGGGAGGGCTATTTTGTCTTTCCACCACAAGTATTGTCTGCGGTTGATTATGGAATTCCGCAGACGAGAGAGCGGGTCATTTTTATTGGAATTAAAAAAAGCGCTATTGATAAGAACTTGCTTAAAAAAATAGAAGCCAACCCAGTGGATCCACGCTGGAATCCTTACCCTACTAAATTGGAATCAAAGACTCCAACTCTAGAAAAACTTCTAAATTCTTTAGATGAACCTGAGTTTTCAAATGACTTATCTCAGCGTGCATATTCTAAGGCGAAGTGGTACGGTAAACACTGCCAGGGGCAAACCGAAGTTGATCTGAATGCCTATAGCCCAACTATACGTTCTGAACATCACGGGAATATTGAATTTCGCCGTTTACGTTTAGAAAACGGAGGGAAGTATAAAGAGGAATTCAAAAGAGGCTTAAAAGAACGGCGATTATCCGTTAGGGAATGTGCAAGAATTCAGACTTTTCCAGATGACTACGAATTTGTATTTAATAATGAATATGGCTCAGTAAGTGGTTCAGAAGCTTATAAATTAATCGGAAATGCAGTTCCCCCATTGCTCGCATTTCAAATTGCCAGACGAATAGAAGAAATTTGGGATAACTTATTTAAGGTTCAATCATGATTGCGGTCACGAATATAAGAAGCGAAGATCAAGAGAAATTTGAAAACGTATTACAGCGCTTAGACAATGAATTGAATGCTTCTTTATTGCCGGAATGCAATACCTCAATCAAGTCTTGGGGCGAACTAACCGCAACCCAATATGAAGAGGAGTTATTTTATAGATTAGACCGAATCAGTTATACTGCAGATTTAAAGTATCAGATGGAGCAGATTGGAGGACAAAAATTCCCCGATCTTGTAGCTTGGATTCATGAAACAAAAGGTTTTGGTATAGAGGCAAAGACGACAAAGAAAAACCACTGGAAATCAACAGGGAGCTCTATTATGGAATCGACTCGAGTCGATAATGTTAAGCAGATTTACCTCTCTTTTGCTAAGTTAGGTGGGAAAGCTGCCTTTAAAACAAAGTGTTATGAAGACTGTTTGTCGGATGTTGCCGTCACACATTCTCCTAGGTATTTAATTGATATGGAGCTTCAACCAGACTACTCGATTTTTTCAAAAATTGGGAAAAGCTATGATGAAGTTAGATTGAGTGAAAAACCTTTTCAGCACTTTAAAAACTATTACGAAGATAAACACCAAGGATCGTGGTGGATGGAGTCTGAAAACTCTTTAAGCTCACCAGTCATACGTTTTTATTCTGATTTGGATTCTAAAGAGAAAAAAGAGCTGTTTTACCAGTTAATGTTAAATACGCCAGAGGTGCTTGGGAGAAATAGTGTGAATAAATATAAAGAAGCCTCCCTTTATTTGCTTCAAAAATCTATCTTAAACCCTTCATTGAGAGACCTGTTCTCAGGAGGAGGGCGTCAAAATGATAAGTACTTTGGAACTAATTGTTTACTCCCTAAGGTGATTTACCATTTTAGTGAATGGGTAAATAGTGAGAGTTTTGTTCAAGATGTAAAAAACCTTTCGGAGATAAAATTTAGTACTCAAGATTGGATTAATACCGTTGATTTTCATATCAATTCATATGCGGATAAAAACGTGCCTTCAACACTTTTTAAATCAAGATTGATTAAGCATATTTCAACCTGTTTGTTGGATTGTTAGGCTTTTTTTAAGTTCCTAGTACCTTTCTCAAGAAAGGCGCGGTGACGCTTTTTTTAGATTTAGCGACCTCTTCTGGGGTTCCGGAGGCGACTAAGGAGCCGCCTT
>CALLBE010000130.1 GCA_938001985.1 uncultured Verrucomicrobiales bacterium
GACGAATCTTCGACCATTGATAACTGCCCTGTACCGGCTGAAAAAATCGGCATGATTGCGCAACTGGTCGAGGAGAACATTTGCTCAAACAACCAAGCTAAAGAGGTTTTTGAAAAACTCTGGGAGTCTCCGGAATTAAATCCTGTCGATATTGCTAAAAGCATGGGCTTTGAACCAGCTGACACCTCAGCTCTCGAAGGAATCATTGATGAAATCATTGCCGCCAATCCAGCTAAAGTTGCTGAAATCCAAGGAGGCAATCCTAAACTAGCGAATTGGTTAACGGGACAAGTGATGAAAGCTTCTAAAGGTAAAGCCAATGCGAAAGTCGTCACGGGCATAATCCAAGAAAAGCTAGGTCTTTAACCCCTTCGATCTCAGATGCCGACGATCTCCATCAATTTAAAAAATGCCAACTACGATGTCATCGTAGAACAAGGGGCTTTCACGCAGATAGCGGAGCACCTCAAACCATTAAAAATTTCAGGTAAGGTTGCCATCATCACCGATAGCAACGTGGGGCCTCTTCATCTATCCGCGCTAAAGGAGCAATTAGCTTCGATTACCAAGGAAGTCACCAGCTATGAAATTCCAGCAGGTGAAGCCTCGAAGTCATTGAGCCAAATTGAAGCCACCGCGAGTCAAATGACTCAGCAGGGCCATGGGCGACAATCCACCATCATTGCCCTAGGGGGAGGTGTTGTGGGAGATTTCGCAGGATTCTTAGCGGCTATATTTTTCCGAGGAGTCCCTTTCATCCAAATACCCACCACCATTGTCTCTCAAGTCGACAGCTCCGTAGGAGGTAAAACAGGTGTTAATTTACCCGAAGGTAAAAACTTAATTGGATCCTTTCACCAACCAAATCTAGTCATCATTGACACTCAGCTCTTAGCCACGCTCCCTCAAAGAGAGTATCAAGAAGGTTATGCTGAAGTGATCAAACACGCTGCTATTAGAGATGCCGATATGTTGGCAGAAATCGCCGCATTAGATGCCCTGAACCAGCAACCACCAACGGACTTAATCGCTCGAAACATTGGAATCAAAGCCCAGGTGGTGGAAGACGACGAGCATGAGACCACAGGCGTTCGAGCCCTTCTAAACTTCGGCCACACCATTGGCCACGGCATTGAAGCTTCCGTTCCTTATGGCACGCTTTTACACGGAGAGGCCATCTCACTAGGCATCCGTGCAGCTCTCTATCTTTCAGAGAAAAAATCAAACTTAACCGCTTCTGAATCAGCTCAAGTTCTCGCTTGCTTAGCACAGTTCAACTTACCGCTTAAGCTATCGAATGACATCAAGACTTCAGTCATTTTAGACAAATTAAAAAGCGATAAAAAGTTTGTTTCAGGATCGATTCGCTTTGTTTTATTAAAGCAGCTAGGAGAGGCCTTTGTTTCTCAAGACATCGATCTTGAGGACATTGTAGAGGCCATTGAATTCCTTCGATCGTAACCACAGCTTCCTGCTCTTCTAAAAATATAAAGAAATATAAAGAAGTTTGCCACTGGAGGCTTGACTCCCTTAAAATTACTCCTAGGATACAGCTCTTAATTTCTGGGAAATTATCACAATCATGAGAGGTATTAGCGTAAAAAAAGGCGAGGCAGTTGATAGAGCTTTAAAAAGACTAAAAACAAAATTAGATACCGAAGGTATTCTTGAAGAAATCCGCCGTCGTCGTGCTCACGAAAGTACAGCTAAGCGCAAGATCCGTAAAGCGAGAACGGCTCCTAAACGCAACAAGGTTAGATGGTCTTACACCTCACCTGCTTCAGACGCTGCTAAAGCTGCTGCCGCTGCAGAAGCTCAAGCTCAGTCACAAGATTAATTTTTTCATTTCCCAATTGACTTAGAAAGCACTCTACCTGAGTGCTTTTTTTGTACTTAATTCAACCAAACACCTGTAATGACAGAGGACACCAAAAAAGCCGTTTCTAATTTAGAACAAAAACCTCACAATCCTTTTGCTGGATGCTTTTTAATCGCATTCACCATCCTCGTCTTTATTGGGTTAATTGTTTTTTCCATCATCGCAGGGGTTAGACAAAACAATGCGATTGATGAGTTTGCAGACTCTCAGAGCCTATCCTTATCTCCCATCGTTTTTGATGAGACATTAAAAACAAAAACCACGAAGCAGCTCAGCGACTTTGCCAACCTCGTCAATAATAACCAGCCGGCAACCCTCACACTAGGGGTGGATGAGATCAACCGCTTATTCTTCATGTACCCAGAGGGTGAGGAATTGCGAGACACGTTTCGTATTGTCAGTATTTCGCCAACGTTACTGGAAGCCACCCTAAGCATGAAAATGAACACATTGAACATGCCTTGGGAGGAAAAAGCAGCCGATCGCTTTTTAAATGTTCGGTTATTCGCTGAAGTTAAAATCTCTGACGGAGAACTCTTCCTCGCCATCAATGAAGCTCAGTCTGTGGGAACTGGCAAAAAAATACCCGAAGCTTTTGTCGCTAACTTTGACCCTTACCGCATCATGCTAAAATATAAGGAGCATCCTCAAATCGCTCCTGTTATGCTCGCTTTAACTCGAGTTGAACAAAGCAGTGAAGGCGTCAGCTTAGTTTATGATCCTAACGCCCCCACTCCGGGTGTTGATGAACTACCAGACAACCCACTTGAGGTTAACTCCATTCGGATTTTACTAGCCATCTCAGTTGTTTTCACCTTTTTCCTAACCGTTTATTTGCTTTGGAGTCGTTACAAAAAAGGCAAATAAGACTTTAGTATTCATAATCACTCACTTTATCCGCTAATACCACCATGAAAGAAGATATCACTTCCATTCAAACCGAAGCACTTTCAGCCATCGAGTCTGCCGAATCGTTACAGCAATTAGATGACGCTAGAGTTGCTTTTTTAGGTAAAAAAGGCTCGTTAACAGCAATCTCAGCCGGCATGAGAAACCTCTCAAAAGAGGAAAAACCTATCATTGGCGAACTTCTCAATGTCGCTAGAACAGCCATCACGGATAAAATCGCTGAGGTCAAAGGAAAGCTCGAAACCATTGCTGACCAAAAGCTTATTGAAGGCGTTGATGTCTCTCTTCCAGGCAGAGTTTTAAATGAAGGTAATCTTCACCCGATGACTCTCATGCGTGATCGCGCGATTCAAATCCTCAGACGCCTAGGCTTTTCCTTAGCTGAGGGACCTGAGATCGAAACTGAGTTTCACTGCTTTGACGCGTTAAACACACCGGAAGATCACCCGGCTCGTAACGATGGGGATACGTTCTACTTTGACGCTTCAGAAGACGGCCTGCGTAAATTACTGAGAACTCACACCTCTTCCGTTCAAGTACGCACCATGGAGTCTCAAAAGCCTCCTGTACGCATCATCTCTCCAGGCTCAGCCTACCGTCGAGATGAGATTGACGCCACTCACCTATCCGTATTCACTCAGCTCGAAGGGCTCTTCATCACAGAGGATGTACGCCTCTCTGATTTAAAAGGCACCTTAGAATACTTCTTCCAAGCCTTATTTGGTGAAGACACGGAAACACGCTTCCGCCCTCATTTCTTCCCTTTCACAGAGCCTAGTTTTGAAATCGATGTGAAACTAAAGGTCAAAGGCCAAGAAGACAAATGGATTGAAGTCGCAGGTTGCGGCATGGTTGACCCAGCTGTCCTTCAACAAATCTGCAACAGCCGTGAAGACGATGTATTCTCTCCAGACAAAGTCACAGGCTTCGCCTTTGGTATGGGAATCGATCGCCTTGCCATGATTCAGTGGGGCATCCGAGACATTCGTCACCTCATTGACAACGACACTCGCTTCTTAAAGCAGTTTGCTTAAACCTCCGTCGCCATTTAAGCGCTGAATACTTGATCCATGGGAACATCCCATGGGTTCATTGGGAGCTCCTTTAATAATTGAGCTTCAAAGCATACGCCCCAAACTTTAGCATTGGAGGCTCTTTGGCTGAGAGCTCTATCGTAGAAGCCTCCACCTTGTCCAAGACGCTTCCCTTCACCGTCAAAGGCCAGCCCCGGACAAATCCATAAATCAATCGAGTTGAAGTCCACCAACTCCAACGTTTGCCTAGGCTCTTCGATACCATAACTCCCTACTACCAGATCCTTCTCTAAATCTTTCAGCTTATAAAAACTCATAGTTTTTTCAACCTCGCTATCCACTCTCGGCAACAGCGAAGCCATGCCTTTTTCAATCAGAAAAGAGTGCAATTGACTTAAGTCTGGTTCGGTTGGAGTCCCTTTAAACCAAGCTATATTTTTAGGCAAAGAGGGTAAGCTCCCTATCGCACGAATCAAGGATTCAACAAGTTGAGAAGAAGCC
>CALLBE010000131.1 GCA_938001985.1 uncultured Verrucomicrobiales bacterium
CCGCATTGTATTGAATGAATACCAAGTTCCACAACTCGATACACTGATCAGAATCTGCGTTGACTAAAGCGCCTTTTGTGTCGCCCTCAGGTGTCAAATCGATGTGAAGCTCGGAGCAAGGACCGCAAGGACCTGTTTCCCCCATCATCCAGAAGTTGTCTTTGACATTGCCATTGACGATATGAACTTTTGGATCGAGACCTTTTGCGATGAAAAGTTTTTCCCAGAAGTCATAAGCTTCTTGGTCGAACTCGCCAGGATCGCCCTCTCCTGGAGCGTAAACCGTAGCATATAATCGCTCCGCTGGGAATCCCCAGACATCGGTCAGCAACTCCCACGCCCAAGCGATGGATTCTTCTTTAAAATAATCACCGAACGACCAGTTGCCTAGCATTTCAAAAAAGGTGTGGTGGTAGGTGTCTTGGCCCACATCCTCAAGATCGTTGTGTTTGCCTCCTGCGCGGATACACTTCTGCGTGTCTGTTGCGCGAGCAGGTTGGTACGGAGCCTTCTCAGTGCCTAAAAAGTAAGGGACAAACTGGTTCATGCCCGCATTGGTGAAGAGGAGTCCTGGAGATTGAGGAAGCAACGAGGCTGAAGGAACAACAGTGTGTTGCTTGTCTCGGAAAAAATCTAGGAAGCTCTGGCGGATTTCTGCAGATGTCATGGATACTTAAAAAGTTCTCACAGGTTTATAATAGCAGGCGAAAGAGGCAAGGACTTTTACAAGTGAAAGACGCTAAATAGTCGAATGCCTTAGCCCAGTGAAAGCGCATCCATATCAAATACAATGACAACATCCTGTGGTTTTCCCATCGATTCAATGATTTCCTGAGCCAGTTGGCTTAAAAGGCGAGGGTTCGTAGAACGAAGTAAAAGCTGGAATCTAAACAAATCATGAGCACGAACAAGGGGAGACGGTAGTGGCTCGTTGATCAGGATTTTTTTACTTAAGTTTTTTTCCTCTATCTTCTTTTCCAATCGTTGGAAAATGTTTTGAGCGGTGAGCTCAGCCTTTTGCTCATGTGTCGAACGGATATGGATAATTCCAATGTGGGCATAAGGCGGGTATTGAAACATGCGCCTTATCTCCAATTCTTGCTCGGCAAATCCATCGAAATCATGATGTCGTGCAAATTGTATCGAAGGCGAGTGGGGTGTGAAAGTTTGGATAATCACTTCGCCCTCCAAATCACCGCGGCCGGCACGACCTGCAACTTGGGTTAGCAGCTGAAATGTCCGTTCACCGGCTCTAAAATCAGGAGCGTGCAAACCCAAGTCCGCATTAAGCACACCGACCAGCGTGACATTGGGGAAATCCAACCCTTTGGCAATCATTTGGGTGCCTAGTAGGACGTTGGTTTTTTTTGAGCGGAAATCACTGAGAATTTGCCTCACCGCGTTTTTTCGCCTCGAAGTATCAGCGTCTAATCTGGACAGCTTTATTTGAGGGAAAACTTTTTGTAAAATTTCACCCACCTTTTGTGTGCCATAACCAGCCAATCGAATGCCGGGGTCTTTGCAATCAGGACAGACCTTAGGCACCAAGGCTTGATGCCCGCAAATATGGCAGATGAGGCGCTCATCGGTGCGGTGGTAAGTCATGGCAAGACTGCAGTGCGAACACTCGACAATTAAGCCACAGACATCACAATTGATGGACCGTGCAAAACCGCGACGGTTTAAGAATAAGATGGTTTGCTCACCTTCATCCAATCGTTTTTGCAGTGCTTGACGTAAGGGCTCTGACAAGACGGCAATATCGGTGGAGACCTTTTGTTTCTTGGCTTCCAGCTTCATATCAACCACTCGAATCAAGGGCATGGATTGACCGTCAGCTCGCTGATCCATGCGGATGACCTCGTATTTCCCAGCCTCCACGTTCGCTTGAGTTTCTAGGGATGGAGTCGCCGTTCCTAAAACAATAGGGCATTTTTCAAAAAAAGCTCTCAAGACGGCTACATCTCGTCCGTGATAACGAGGGGCGCTGTCTTGCTTGAAGGCGGTGTCGTGCTCTTCATCGACAATGATTAAACCCAAGTCTTTAACGGGGGCAAAAATGGCACTGCGAGCGCCAATGATGATTTTCCGTTCTCCTTGTGTAATCTTTCGCCAAGCGTCAAAGCGTTCCCCTTGCGACAAGTGCGAATGAAGGACCGCGACTTGGTCGGCGAGTTGATGGAATCTTGCTTTGAAACTTTGAACCGTTTGTGGCGTTAAGGAGATTTCAGGCAGAACCACGAGAATGGCCTTGCCTTCTTCTAGGACTTTTTGAGCCAGTTGAAGATACACTTCCGTTTTTCCAGACCCTGTAACGCCTTGGAGTAAAACAGGTTTTGCTTCCGTTGGTTTTTTTAAAATTTCTACTAAACGATCGTAAGCTTTTTGTTGAGCGGGATTCAGTGTTCTTGGTTCAGTCGGAGTGAATTCAACGCCTGCGTCGGGATCTCGGTAGCTTTCTTTTTCCGTGATGACCACCCAGTCTTTTTTCGCCAAAGCCTTTAACTGAGCGGTGACTTCGCCTCCGCCTAATACCTTTTGAGAAACGGAAGGGAGTTTCTTTTTCTCTAAAGTTAAGGTTAATAAGCGAAAACAAGCGGCTTGCTTCGGAGCTTTTCGGCTCAGTTTTTCAATCTCTTCTTCAGATGGTGTCACCTTCCCAAGGAGGATGATTTTTTCCATCTTAACCTCTTGATCCTCTTTGCGGACGGATTCGGGTAAAAGAGCTCGAATAACTTGCTCCATGGAGGCCCCGTAATAACCTTTCATCCAATTTGCCATTTTCAACATGATAGGCGTGATGAGGGGAATCTCATCGATGAGAGCTTGGATGGGTTTGATGGGGTAATGAGGCTCCTCATCAAGAGTCTCAATGGAAAGGATGGTGCCTGTCGCTGACTTGTTTCGCATGGGAACCTTCACCCGGCAACCTGCTGAAGCCTTTGAAAACTGGTCTATCCGGTAGTCAAAGATCAAATCAGAAGGCCCATCAATGAGGACCTTAGCAATGGTGAGCGGCTCAAAAAGCATAGGCAGTTCTTAATACAGAACACGGCAATGATATTAAAGGCAACAGTTCTTGCTTAAAAGTGCTTTTTTCAACTGAGAATCTGATGACTTGAGGGCGAAAGACGTTAGAAAGTAACAATACTGGGATTTATTTTTTAGAGTAGAACAATATTAACGCTCAATTTTCTTGGAAAATTTATCATCCTTTGCTTGGTTATTGAGTATGGAGAATGCAGTCACAACGGAAAAACGCCGCTATATACTGAAAATAAGTGGTGAGGCTCTACGCGAAGAAGGCAGTAAAGATAATATCTCTCCTGAAATCGTCAGTCGAATGGCTGAGGAGATTGCAACGGCTTACGAAAGAAATGATGATCTCGAGCTAGCGATTGTTGTTGGGGGTGGTAATTTCTGGAGAGGTGCAAGCGCAAGTGCTAGAGGCATGGACCGATCAACCGCTGATTATGTAGGCATGTTGGCTACTGTGATGAATGCTTTAGCGCTTGAAAGTGCGATTCAAGACGCAGGGGTTCCTTGTGTGGTTCAATCTGCTATTCACATGGATAATGTTGCGGAGCCTTTTATCCGTAGAAAAGCAGTACGTTACTTAACCAAACGTAAGGTGGTTATTTTTGCCGGTGGTGTTGGAAGCCCGTTTTTCTCGACTGATACAACCGTTGCGCTTCGTGCTAATGAAATGAATGCGACTCAGATTCTCAAAGCAACCAGCGTGGATGGTGTTTATGATTCTGATCCAAAGACCAATCCAAATGCGGTTCGTTACGAGCAAGTATCCTTTACAGAATGCTTAACCAAGCGTCTAGGAGTGATGGATGCAACAGCGTTCAGCTTGTGTATGGAGAATGACTTGCCGATTCAAATTTTCAGCATGAATGAGCCGAATAACATCGTGAAGGTTCTTTCTGGCGAATGTATTGGAACCGTGGTTTCAAACTAGTATTTATTCTCTAATGCGCGCCAAACTAACCAAAGAATTTCGCTTTGAAGCCGCTCACACGCTTCCTAGCCTTCCGGAAGACCACAAGTGCAGACAAATGCACGGTCATAGCTTTAAAATAGAAATTCATATTGAAGGGGAAGTGGATCCTAAGATTGGTTGGATCTATGATCACAAAGTGATTTCAGAGGCAATGCGCCCCTTGATCGATCAATTAGATCATAGCTACCTCAATGATATTGAAGGGTTGGAAAGCCCAACGATAGAAATCATGGCCGCCTGGTTCTGGAAAAAACTGGCTCCACAACTGCCAGGGCTTTGCGAGATTACTATTTTTGAAACCCCAACTGCGCGCTGCTCATTCTTTGGGCAGTTTGATTAAAGGTTTTATAAAGGGGGTTAGCCTACCTAAGTCTAACCCTTACCTGAATCTACCTTTGTTTTTTAAAAAAAATAGGGGAGAAGTAGAGGGTGAAATTACTTAAAGTTTCCAATCAACCTCAATGGTTGAGATCTCACCTGTGATTTTATTCGGGTATTTGATGAATCCGTTTTCACAACCGTACTCGTGAACGGCTTTGGTCACCTTCACATCAAAACAGCAGTATTTAGCAATCTCCATGAAAGGCTCAGGAGAGTTGGTTTTTTTATATTCTTGCCACCATTTGAGAGCATCAAGACCATCGCCTGTTTTTTTCATGCCTAAGCTCGCGCCCGCAATGGAATCTAATTTCACACGATGGCCTAGGATTTTCTCCACATTGACGAGTAGGTCTAGGTTAGCGGTGGCTTCTTCCAGTTGCAGAATGGTGTATTTCTGCAAAACAGCATAATCAAAATCAATGTGGTTAAAGCCAATTACTAGATCCGCATTTGTGAGCTGTTGAACCAGTCCGTCCATCTCGTCCTCAGCGAAGATGTGATACTTTTGGCTCTTCGTGGAGTAGGTAACTCCTAAAGAAACGCCCATTTTCTCCTTATTTGCCGCTCCGCCAACGTCACTGAAGCTGCGCTGAGTTTCTAAATCAAAATAAACGATATCCTTCATGGTTTTTTAAGGTCTTCGATTGAGAATCCAGGGAGTAGTTTCTGAATATTTTGTAGCTCCTCTGGGTGATTTTCTAAAAAAGCAATCAGGTGAGGGGTGATGATTAGGGAGTGAATAAAGAATAAGCTAAGAACACTAATGATGAGCAATCCCACCTGAGCGGCACCAACCGAAGAGATAGGGGTCACTTTATGCTTATCTTCGTAATCCCACTTGAAATAGCCAGTTTTTGAGTAAAACCATTGATTCATCAGGTGGAAAATCACAATCAAAGGCAGCGCAAGAATAGAAAATCCAGGGATTAACAGCATGACAAGACCGCTGGAAAACCAAGAGCGTGTTGCTCTTAAGCAGGATTGGAGAAGGGTGAGGTGATTATCCAAGGAGGATCTGATCTCAATCCCCATGAGGAATTTACCCCACGTGGTTCTTAAAAAGTGAACGGCCAGTGTTTCATAAGCAAGAGTGATGCTTAACACGGTAAAAATACTGGGCCAAAAGTAGCCTGGTCTAGAAAATTCAATGAAATTGATCCCCAAAGCAGAGGTGATGAATACAATCAAGGTCGAGATGACAACGCTGTCCACCAGCTTAGCAACAGCTCGTTTCCAAATGGAAGTTCTAGGAGCTTCCAGTATTGGCTCCTGAGAGACTTCAGCTTCAGCTGAAACAGGAGGGATCGCACCTGTTTCATGAGCCTCCTCAGCAGTGGTTTCAGTTGTTTCTAATTTCGATTGAAGCAGTGTTTTGAACTCACTTAATTCTTGAATAGGGCGCCAATTATCCATGCCGGATGTCCAGCAAAGCGTCTCGGGCAAAACTTCATTATCAATGATTTTATTCCGGAGCTTATCCACTCGAATAGGTCCGACTTTTTTACCATCAACAGCAATCCAATATTCATTCATAAGGTAGAGATCAAAACAAAAAAAGTGGAGCCTTGAAGCTCCACCTTAATTACATTTACTTAAAAGTGGATGGCGTGTCCGTCAGCGTCAAGTGTCGCCTCATGGATCGCTTCAGCCAATGTTGGGTGAGCGTGAATAGTTGAGTGGATGTCTTCCTCACAAAGCTCAGCTTCGAGAGCTAAACCTAATTCAGCAATGAGTTCTGTCGCATTATCACCAATGATGTGAGCGCCTAGAAGTTCATTATGTTCTTTGCCGAACAAGAGTTTAACAAAACCTTCCGTTTCGCCCGTAGCCTGAGCTTTACCAATCGCTTGGAATGGGAATTTACCAACTTTGTAGTCAACGCCTTCTTCTTTGAGTAAGCGCTCGGTTTTACCCACCGAAGCAACTTGAGGATGCGCATAAGTACAACCTGGGAAGTTGCCAACTTTTCTAGGCTTGTGACCGTCTACAAAAAGACCTTCAACACACTGAGTCGCCTCGAATGAAGCCACGTGAGCTAGCCAAGGTGGTCCAGCGATATCACCCACCGCGTATACATTTGGAAGTGAGGTCTCGTAACGGTCTCCAACTTGAATGTAACCACGGTCTGTGAGTTCAGGTTGATTGCCGCCCGGCAAGACAGGAGCAACACCGATGGCAACAAGCGCAACATCTGCTGTGATAACAGACTGCTTGCCTTTCGCGTCTTCAACTGTGATTTCTACGGAGTCGCCATTGTCTTTTGAATCAATCATCTTCGTGCTGACTAAGGCGTTGATTCCTTGTTTGATGAATGACTTAGTAATGGTTGCACCCACTTCATCATCTTCTACAGGCAGTAACTGAGGCATCATTTCAATGATGGTTACTTTCGTGCCAAAGGCATTGTAAATATAAGCGAACTCAACACCGATTGCACCAGCGCCAATGATAACCATTTCTTTAGGCTGCTCTTCTAGAACCATCGCCTCTTTCGAAGAGATCACTGATTTACCGTTAAACGGCAGTGGAGGGAGCTCTCTTGATTTACAACCGGTCGCGATCAGCGTGTTTTTACCTTCAAGAACTTCGGTGGTTCCATCAGCTTTAGTGACCTCAACGCCACCGTCAACGATAGCGCCTGAGCCAAGAATGTAATCAACTTTGTTTTTCTTCAGTAAGTATTCAATACCACCCGCTAAGTTACCACTCACTTTGCGTGAACGGCTGATGATTTTGTTCCAATCAAAAGACAGGTTGTCAAAAGACATGCCAAACTCATCGGCCTTTTT
>CALLBE010000132.1 GCA_938001985.1 uncultured Verrucomicrobiales bacterium
AACCCATCGCCAAGCTCTTGATCACGTCCATCATTGTTGGTATTCCGTTCTTATTGGTCATTATTATTGGTGACATGGGGTCCGCCATGGTTTGGATTCCCATGGCCTTGTGTGTTCTATTAAATGCAAAAACCCCTCTTCGATACATCCTGTTGATCACTCTGCTTGGGCTCGCTATTCTGCCCGTGATTTACTACGCGGTATTGCCCAAAGTATCGACTCGAGGCACGGAACGTATCAGTGTTTATCTAGATCTATTGCAGGGTAAAAAAGTGGATATTCAGAATGAAGGCTACGCAGCTCACCGCGTGGGCTTAGTGGTCGGAAAAGCCGGTTGGCGCGGGGTGGGATCAAAAGCTGAAGTCAAAGACGGCTCGCTACACGCTCGTGGCTATGTCCCTATGAAAACCGCTCACAATGATTATATTTTCGCCGTATTTGCTGAAGAACAGGGGTTCCGAGGCGTTGTGATTTTACTCTTTGCCTATCTGTTCCTGCTACTGAGTCTGCTCTTTATTGCTTTTTTCACCAAAGACGAATTTGGACGCCTAGTCATCGTTGGTTTCGTCTCTGTTCTCATTGCCCATATTTTTGAAAACATAGGCATGTGTATCAATTTAATGCCCATCACAGGGATTCCTCTGCCTTTCATGTCTTACTCAGGAACCTTCACCGTTATTTGCATGACGATGGTTGGCGTTTGCCAAAGTATTTGGCTAGAGCGATTCGAGAGACCCAACAGTTAAGGAAGTAAGCTCAGCTTTCACTCCTTCTTTCTGACCCCTTTTTCACCTTCATTTTATTTTTCCATGGCCAAACAAACTGACAAAAAAATTAAATCCAAAAAGCCCAGTCTTATTGAACTTAAAAACGTCAGACAACACAACCTCAAGGGATTGGATGTGGACATTCAACTCGGAAAATTAACCGTCGTTTCAGGCCCCTCTGGCTCTGGTAAGTCTTCCCTAGCCTTCCACACCCTCTACGCCGAAGGTCAACGCCGCTATGTGGAAACCTTCTCTCCCTACGTCCGCCAGTTTATGGACCGTATGGATAAGCCCAGTGTCGATAAAATTACAGGCATTCCTCCAAGCATTGCGATTGAACAGAAAAACGGTGTCAAAACCACCCGTTCCACAGTGGGAACCATCACAGAGCTCAACGATTATCTCAAGCTGATTTACCCCAGGTTAGCTAAAGCCTATGACCCTGAAACACAGGAAGAAATCAAGCCTGACTCTCCGGATTCCAGTGTTCAAGATCTCTTAAAAACTGTTGAGGACAAAGACTTGGTTTATGTACTTTTCTCTCTAAATGTTCCACGTGAAACGATTATTACGGAGTTCTTAAGCTTCTTGAATTCTCAAGGCTATATCCGCCTCTGGGTTGAGGGTCAAACCTACCGAACGGATGAGCCCGAGTCCTTCCCTTTAACTGAACTGGGAGACTCTGTTTACGTTGTTCAGGATCGTGTTAAATTCTCACAAAAAACCCCGCTTAATAGACTTAGAGAATCGATTGAAGCGGCTTCAAAACTCGGTAAGAAAAGCTGGTCCATTGCGATCCAAAAGCCTGATGAAACCCAGCCATTACTAAAGAGCTACACCAAACGCTGGATCAACCCAGCCACCGGCTTTGAGCTCACGCCACCCACGCCTTCTTTATTTTCATTCAACAGCCCTCTTGGCGCCTGTGGGAGCTGTCGAGGTTTTGGCAAAGTGATTGGGATCAATTACTACAAAGCGATTCCAAACCCAACCTTAAGCATTGAAGAAGGGGCGATTAAGGCTTTTCAATCCGATAAATACAAACGCTGTGAAACCGACCTCCTGCGCTTAGCCCCTGAAAACGGCGTCCGCACAGATGTGGCGTTTGAGTCGCTTTCTGAAGAGGAAAAAGAGTGGATTATTTATGGGGAATGCGGTCGCCAAGGCAACACCAAGACCAGCGCTAGAAAAGGAGATTGGTATGGCGTTAAGGGCCTTTTTGATTCTCTGGAGTCCAAGTCCTATAAAATGCACATTCGCATTTTCTTAGCCAAATTCAGATCTTACACCGACTGCCCTGATTGCTCAGGAACTCGCCTCAAACCCATGGCTTCTTGCTTCAGAATCAGTGATAAAACATTGCCTGAAATTTGGAAAATGGAAGTGGAAGAGCTTCTTCCCTGGATGCTTGAGCAACAACACCAATTCGCAGAAGCACTGGATAAAGATCCAACACTTAAGTTGGTTTTTAAGGAAATCATATCGAGACTGCTTTACCTTCAACAAGTTGGGCTGGGCTATCTCTGCTGCGACCGTGAAACACGCAGCCTTTCTGGAGGGGAAATTGAAAGGGTTAACCTCACCTCCTCCCTCGGTTCGGCTCTCACCAACACCCTCTTCGTTCTGGATGAGCCCACCGTCGGCTTGCACGCTCGCGATATTGATAAACTGATTAAAATAATGCACCGCCTCAAAGACCAAGGCAATACGCTGGTCGTCGTGGAGCATGAGGAGTCCGTCATTCGAGAAGCCGACGAGCTCATTGATATTGGACCCGGATCGGGAGAATACGGCGGAAACATAACCTATCAAGGTCCTCTCACTCAAGAAACCATCGCAGAAAACAGCTCGCTCACACTGGATTATTTATCATATCGAAAAAGCATCCCTGTTCCTCAACAACGAAGGAAAGCGTCGAGCTTCATCAAAATAAAAGGCGCTAGGAGCCATAACTTAAAGGGGATTGACGCCAACATCCCTCTCGGTACTTTTTGCTGTCTCAGCGGGGTCTCAGGCTCTGGGAAATCCACACTGGCTCACCACATTGTTTACAACAACCTCGCTCCTGGTTTTAAAAAAGAGAACCTTGCAGAACCTGGATATGTGGAAAGCATCTCAGGCCAAGATCAAATCACGGATATTTTATTAATTGATCAAAAAGCGCTCAGCCGTACACCGCGCTCAACCCCCGCTGTCTACGTGGGCTCTTTCAGTGCGATTCGAGAACTGTTTGCGCTTTCATCCGAAGCCAAAGCTCAAGGGCTCACCCCGGGTTTCTTCTCATTCAATTCTGGCGAAGGCCGCTGTGATCGTTGCTGGGGCAATGGATTTGAGAAGGTTGAAATGCAATTCCTCTCGGATATTTTCCTAACCTGCCCCACTTGTGAAGGCCGACGCTACCGAAAAAGCTCTCTTGAGTTTTTATATCACGGCAAGAACATCGCCGAAGTTCTCGAACTCACCGTTGCGGAAGCGATTTCATTCCTCAAAGAAATCAGCGACACAGAAGAAGAACGAACTCGCCGGGAAAACAACCTGCTAGCTAAAGCCATTCACCTTTTAGAGCCTCTTGCTGAAGTTGGCTTGGATTATTTAAAACTAGGACAGCCTCTCAACACCCTATCCGGCGGAGAAAGCCAACGCCTCAAGCTTGTGGAGCTGCTTTCTGAAATCAATGACATTGGCCCGATGAAACAAAAGGGCAAGCTCCTCATCTTGGACGAACCCACCACAGGGCTGCACAGTCATGACGTTCATCGCTTGATTCAGATTTTTGATAAAATCGTAACGGCTGGTCATTCACTTCTCATTATTGAACACAATCTAGATGTCATTAAATCAGCCGATTGGATCATCGAAATGGGCCCCAACGGGGGACACTTAGGTGGTGAAATCATTGCGGAAGGCACACCAGAATCTCTAGCTAAATCACAAGCACCCACCTCCCCCTTCCTCGCTCACACACTGAGTGAAACATCTAAATGTTCCACGGGGAACATTTCGGATACCTTAACTACTCAGGATTCTGAACTATCAAGTTCTCTAGTTAATCAGGAGGAATCGCCTTTAAATAAAAGGATTCAGATCCATGGCGCTCGAGAGCATAACCTCAAAAACATCAACGTTGATATCCCGCTTGATGAAATGGTGGTGGTCACTGGACTCTCGGGTTCAGGTAAATCCACCTTGTCTTTTGATATTGTATTTGGAGAGGGTCAACGCCGTTTCTTGGATTCGATTTCTCCCTACGCTCGACAATTTGCCAATCAGCTTGAAAAACCTGATTTAGATAAAATATCCGGCCTTCCTCCTACGGTGGCGATCGAGCAACGAGTGTCGAGAGGCGGTGGAAAGTCAACCGTTGGCACTATCACTGAGATTTGGCATTTCTTGCGATTACTCTACGCCAAACTCGGCAAGCAATACTGCCCTGTTTCAGGAGATGCCTTGGTCGCTCAAACGCCCTCGGAAATCACCACTCAGGTTGTCGACTACCTAAACCAAGGCCAAATTCGTATTTTAGCGCCCTTGATTAAGGGAAGAAAAGGCTATCACAACGAAGTCGCTGCATGGGCTGAAAAACAAGGATATGATGAGCTTTTAATTGATGGGAAATTAACGCGCGTTGATCAATTCGAACGCTTGGCTCGATTCAAGGAGCACGACATTGATGTGGTGGTTGAAACCTTCACTTCTGATGAGTTAAAGGGCAAAGGCATAAGAACCCGCATACAATCCGCCATTGATACAGCGCTCAATGTGGGCAAGGGTGTGCTTCGAGTTCAAACCGCTGATAACAAGCTCGTTCTCAAAAGCACCGCCTTGGTCAGTATTAAAACCGGTGAATCCTATGAGCCCCTCGACCCTTTTGACTTCTCATTCAACTCCGCCAGAGGTTGGTGCTTGGAATGCCGAGGCCATGGTTTGACGCCTAAAAAGTATAAAAAAGCCAAAGACTTGGACTCGGTTCTTGAGGAGGAAATTGAATACGATAAATCCATTGAACGCTCTGAGACCGTAGATTTAGCACCTTGTGAAAGCTGTGGTGGTAAGCGTCTCAAGCTCTCTTCTTGCCACGTTCGTGTCTTTGAACAAACACTACCTGAACTCGCCCTACTCCCTGTTTCTTCGGTAAGAAAACAAATTCAAACCTTCAAATTCTCAGGGAGAGATCAAAAGATTGCGCGTGATATTTTACCAGAAATCACACAACGCCTCAGCTTCTTAGAACAAGTGGGCTTGGGTTACTTGCAACTCGACCGCTCCGCTAAAACCTTATCCGGTGGCGAAGCGCAACGTATTCGACTGGCCGCACAACTCGGTTCCAATTTAACAGGGGTTCTTTATGTCTTAGATGAACCCACCATCGGGCTTCACCCTCGAGACAATGTTAAGCTTCTAGACGCTCTACAATCGCTTCAACAATCCGGTAACTCCCTACTCATTGTTGAGCATGATGAAGAAACAATGAAGCGAGCAGACACGGTTATCGACCTCGGTCCTGCCGCTGGAAGGCTTGGAGGGGAAATCGTAGCGCAAGGCTCCTTAGCTCAAATCAAACGCAAAAAAGCATCCGTCACCGGTTTATCTTTAAAAACACCGATGAAGCACCCCTCCCGTGGTTCTAGGCGCCTGGTTGACGGCTCAACGCCCTCCATCACGCTCGAAGGCTGTCAGGCTAATAACCTTAAAAACATCAAAGCACGCTTCCCTCTAGAGCGTCTTATTGTGATTACCGGTGTTTCTGGAGGGGGGAAATCCTCCTTGATGCGACGAACCCTACTCCCTGCTGCTGAAACCGCTTTGGGTAGAAAGACTAAAAAAACAGATCAAACGTGGGCTAAATACGCTGGGTTTGAAAGCATCAAGTCTGTCTTTGAAATGGATCAATCCCCTATAGGGAAAACCTCACGCTCTTG
>CALLBE010000133.1 GCA_938001985.1 uncultured Verrucomicrobiales bacterium
CCGGCGGAATGGTTGCCAATCGAATTACCAACATCTCGGGCAGTTCAGCCGTGCTTACACACGGGTGGGTGGTTTACTCAAATAGAGCTAAAACATCAGAACTGAACGTACCTAAGGATTTAATAGAAACTCATGGAGCTGTCAGCGAGAATACCGTCGAATCCATGCTTAATGGAGCTTTAGAGAAAAGTAATGCCGATATCGCACTTGCGATCTCAGGTGTCGCTGGACCAACTGGAGGCTCCGAAAGAAGCCCTGTAGGCACTTGCGTTCAAGGCGTGATGAGCAAGCAAAGAGGTGAAGCTAAAATCACCACTCAGAAAATCTCACGAAACCGCTTAGGATTCAAAGAAATGGCCACTCAATATGCAATCAAACGCCTTATTGATTTGGTTCGGGAATACTAAGGGCTCTCAGCACCTCTCCCGCCAAGTATAGTGAACCGATAATCACCATTATTTGTTCATTATTCTCCCTCAATAAATTGAGCTCAAAAACACTCTCGACGGTAGGGTGAATCACCGAGCTCAAACGATAAGGCTCAGGCAATGCCTTTTGTAACTCATGCGGCTTCATCGCTCTTGGGTTATCAATAGGCACTAAATGCACTTCCGAAGCAATTTCTAGAAGGCTGAGCAATGAGTCCTCCGCATTTTTATCACGGAGTGCTCCAAACACCACTTGCGCTTTTTGGTTTCCAAAATGACTTTTCCAAGTGCTTAAAAACGCCGCTATCGATTGTTCATTATGAGCGCCGTCTAGGATGATTTTCTTATCCATGGACAGCTTGACTCCTTTGTATGAGGCAACTTCAATTTCTTGAAACCGAGCATTCCACCTTGCCTGCTCAATCGCAGCATAAGCTTTTTCTTTTTTAAACTGATCGCCTAGAATCTCTTGAGCTAAACTATAAGCAACCGCAGCATTCTCTTTTTGATGTTGTCCCTTAATTCCTGTTTTGAGATTCTCATCCAACACCTCAAGTGAAACCTCCTTAGCTTCCTGAGAGGTTATATGTTCTCGAATAACAGTTTCCACACAAGACTCTTGTCGAGCAAAACAAACCTTGGCCCGCTTGCGAACAATCCCTGCTTTTTCAGCCGCTATCGCCTCCAATGTGTCACCCAAATACTCCTGATGATCCATGCCTATGGGAGTGATGACTTGATAAGCTGAAGGAACAACTGAGGTGGCGTCCAGGCGCCCTCCCATTCCTGTCTCTAAAATGATATAATCCACCTTCTCTTTCAGAAACCAATGCATGGCAACGGCAACACCCATTTCAAAAAACGTAGGATGGTGCCCCTCCTCTTTCTCTATGACTTCTGCACACTCTCTTAACTGAGTCAACGCTGCTGCCAACTCATCATTTGAAATAGCTTTCCTGTTGATCTGAAACCTCTCATTTAAATCAACTAAATGGGGCGAAGTAAAAAGACCTACCTTAGCACCATGAGACCTCAATATGGATTCGATAAAAACACTGGTAGAGCCCTTTCCATTTGTGCCCGCAATATGAATAACTTGAGAACCCTCATCAGGCATCCCATTCATCATACTCACTAGTTTCTTTGGAATATCCAGACCAAGCTTTATCCCCAAAGCGGTACTCTTCTCAAGCCATGCCAATGATTCGTTATAATTCATTCTCTATAAAAACAAAAAATCCGAGAGCTCATCACTCTCGGATTAAATTCAATAAGCTAGCAATTAACTGGCTTTCTCATTTTTGAAGAAGGAAACAATCCCTACAACAAAAAGAACACCTAGGAATACCAAGCCGCCTGTTGCAACTTGTCCAATCCAATTAGGAGCTTCAGATTTACCCAGCAGCACCCAAACTGAACCTAATGTTGCAATGGATGTTGCGAAAATCATCAAGACGTTCCAAATCACACGAGTCATTCCTTCTGGTCTAGCATCACCTAAAATCTTCTTGGAGTTCATCATTAGGAAGAAGGTGAAGTAAGCAATCGGGATCAATGACCCACCAATTACAGATGTAGGAACGGCCAAGGCGGCTTTTGATTCACCCGCCCAGAAGAACGGGAACAAGCAACCTGACAACCCAGACAGTCCACATCCTAAGAAGTACAAGAACTTATTATCGCTTGCCTCTTTAGCCTCAGACTCTGAGTTAGGGGCTGGAGAAAATGCTTCTTGGAAGGCCAAACCGTTCATCAACATTAAGATAATAATTGTTGAAACCGCCATCCCTAAGACACCCACACCAAAGATCATTTGTGAAATCACTTTACCTGCAAAAGGCTCTAGCGTTATCGCCAGTGCACCCGCGTCTCTTTTCTGAAGCATTTGTGACAATTGCACGTCAATTTGATTAACAACTCCGTTTGCCTCTGGAATAGTAGCCGCTACTTTCGTCATGGCAGCTTGAAGAGCTTCCCCTTCCAATGCCACTGATTGACCGTGGAAACTACTCACTGAAGCAATCACAACACATGAGGTCGCTAGGAAGAATGGAATGAATAAACCAATCGATAAATC
>CALLBE010000134.1 GCA_938001985.1 uncultured Verrucomicrobiales bacterium
TCTCCGCCACAGGCTTCGCAAGCTGCCAGGCACAACACAGGTCGGAGGCGTTTTCCTCCTGCGAAAATACTATAGCGCATTGCCTTGTGAATGGTTTCTGGAGCGGTTTTTTCAGAGGGGAGTAAGGCGTCTAGATGGGCGTCAATGAGACGAATGTTTGTTTCTAAATAATCTTTAAGATCGGTCTTCATAATCTAGAGGGTCGCTGGATGGCTCTGAATTTAATAAATCAGAAATAAGTATGGCGTAAATAGAAGACTTGAATCGCGTGTGGTACAAACCATTTGATAAAAAAACTTATCAGATTGACTCACTGCTTGCTTTTTTTCTTACACCCTTCAGTTTATAACTACCTTACCATTACTCATAACGGGTAATGAATATAATTTTAAACATCTTAGATGAATGAACATTACGGTAGAAAAATTACCTAAGTGCACAGCAGTGATCCGTGCAGAAATTCCTGCAGATCAAGTGGCTTCAACCAGAGACAGCATTACACAATCGTTCTCGAGCCAAGCACGTATTCCTGGTTTTCGTCCTGGTAAAACACCTAAAGCAGTGATCTTGAAGCGCTATGACGCTGAAATTTCAGAAGAACTTCAGAGCCGATTGGTTCAAGCGGCTTTCCAACAAGCAGTAACCGAAGATAAAGATCTTCAGGTTTTACACTTCAAGGATCCTGATGAATTTTCAATCAACCCTGACGATACGGTTTCAATCTCAGCACCTGTGGTTTTAGCGCCAGAGTTTGAGTTGAAAGAGTATAAAGGTGTTGCGGTTGAAGTTCCTAGCGAGGAAGTTGACCAAGCTGAAAAAGATAATGCGTTAGCTGACCTCAGACAGCGTTTTGCTAATTACAGCGACGTTGAAGAAAAGAGAGGTTTGGTTAAAGGCGACCTTACCGTTATTAACTTTGAAGGTAAAATTGACGGTGCTCCTGTGGCAGAAGTCTTGGGCGAATCCGCAGCTTTCTTAGGTGGAAGAGAAGAGTACTGGTTGAAGATTGAAGATTCAGCTTTCTTGGATGGCTTCACGGACCAGCTTCTCGATGCAAAAGTGGGTGAAAAACGTTCATTCTCAATTGAAGTTAAAGAAGATTTCGCAATCGAAGCAGCTAGAAAACAGACCATTGATTATTCAGTTGAAGTGACTTCCATTAAACAAGAAGAGCTTCCTGAGTTGAATGACGAATTCGCAGCTAAATTACTTCCAGACGGCACGTTGGATAAATTGAAAGAGCTGATTGAATCTCAACTTTCTTCAGAGAAACAACAACGCATTGAGCGCATCAAAGAAGACAGTGTTCTCGAGAAAATTGCAGAGCAATATGACTTCGAAATGCCAGATGATTTCTTAACTTCAGAAACGCAAAGACAAGTTGACCTCATTGCTCAACAAGGCATGCAAGAAGGTTGGAATGACTCTGCGATGGAGAAGCAAGAGGACATGATTATTCAGGAAGCAGAAAGAAGAGCGACCAATAGTCTTAAAGTGAACTTCTTGTTGAACAAAATTGCGGAAAAAGAGTCGATCTCAGTTGAGCAAAAAGAGTTGTTAGCGGCTGTGGAGTCGTATGCTAAACAGGCTAAAAAATCTGTTAAGCAATACATTAAGCAATTAGGAAAAGAGAGTTTAAGTAATATTCGTCATAATTTAATGTTGTCTAAAACGGTGAAGTTCTTAGTCGAATCAGCCGAAGTTAGCACCTCAGCTGAAAGTAATAATGAACCTGCCTAATAACCCTCTATTCAACGCACAGGCGCACCAGTCGCCTCAGAATAACTATTTTGTCCCTACGGTCATCGAAAAAGATGGGCGTGGCGAAAGGGCATATGATATTTATTCAAGGCTTCTTAAGGATAGGATTATCTTTTTAGGTTCTGACGTGAATGATGTGGTTGCGAATTCAATTATCGCGCAACTGCTTTTTTTACAAATGCAGGACCCGCATAAAGATATTCATTTTTATATCAACTCGCCGGGTGGTTCAGTGACTGCTGGGTTGGCGATTTATGATACCATGAAGTTCCTCACCTGTGATGTTAATACGTATTGTATTGGTATCGCGGCGTCAATGGGGGCTGTTTTGTTGTCCTCAGGGACCAAAGGGAAGCGTTACTGCTTACCAAACAGCCACGTGATGATTCACCAGGTTTCTGGAGGAGCTCAGGGCACGGCAGCTGACGTTGAGAGAACGGTTGGGTTTATGTACAATTTAAGAGAGCGCTTGAATAAGATTTTGGCAGAAAACACAGGCCAGTCTGTGGACCAAATTGTTCAAGATGTTGATAGGGATAATTACATGCCTTCTGAGGTGGCGCTAAAATATGGTCTAGTTGACCACGTTTTAGAGAAAAAGCCTTTGGAAAGCGCAGCAGAGTAATCTAGCTCTACATTATTTCAATTATCTTTTAAACCTCACCTCATTTAGGGTGAGGTTTTTTTATGCCTATTTTTTATAAGCAAACGGGAAGCGTTGTATTTTTGATAAATCAGAGTGGACCTTAACGCTTGTCAATTGAGCTTTTTCTTCTAGTAACTCACCGACAATAGCGCCTTGATCATAACCCACCTCCATGGCCACTAAGGCGTCTTGGTAGAGGTGGTCATTAAGCTCCTCACAGAAGATACGAATGAGATCCAAGCCATCTTTTCCTGAGAACAAGGCGAGATGAGGGTCTTTCAAAACCTCAAGATCCATGCTCGCTTGCTCCTCGGTTGAAATATAAGGAAGGTTGGCCGTGATTAAATCAAATCGACCTTCGATATTTTGGAAAAGGTTAGACTCGATAAACTCTACATTGGTGAGATTGAGATGAGCTGCGTTTTTTTGAGCTAGAGCGAGTGCATCTGGAGATAGGTCGGCTAAGACAACCGTAGAGCTAGGCCAGAATTTAGCCAGAGAAAGCCCAATGACCCCAGAGCCACAACCAACGTCTAAAATTCTCTCCGGCTCACTTCCTGGAGAGAACTCTCGAGTGATTAATTCAACCAGCTCTTCTGTCTCGGGGCGGGGAATGAGCGCACGGGAATCAGAGAAGAAGGTGGATCCAAAGAACTCGACCTTGCCAATGAGGTGTTGTAGCGGAACGTTTTCACTTCTCAGCTTGATCCATTTACGCAGCTTAGTCAGTTCCTCTTCGGTGACCGGTCTATCGTAATTGAGGTATAAGTCTAAGCGAGAACAGTTGAGTGTTTCAGCCGCTAACCAT
>CALLBE010000135.1 GCA_938001985.1 uncultured Verrucomicrobiales bacterium
CTCGTTGACACTACTGTGCCCACACGAGTCTTACGTAAACCTGTCTTAACTTGATTTGACATACTTAATAATATTCGTTTTGGGGTTATGCAGTAGGTTCTGCAGATTCTGAGGCGATAGCTCTTTCGTTCAATACGCTGAGGATTCTAGCGATTTCACGACGAATCGTTCTGATTCTAGCAGGGTTCTCGAGTTGTCCTGTCGCTTGTTGGAAACGAAGGTGTACGGTCTCTTGCTTCAGGTCTTTAAGGTCTCTTTGCAATTGATCGGTTCCAATCTCACGGATAGATGATGCTTTTCTAATTGGCATATAAAAATTCTTTCTTTTAATGATTAATTACGCAGCACCGTGAGAGTCACGAGTTACGAAACGGGTTCTAAAGCCGAGTTTGTTGGATGCTAAACGAAGAGCTTCACGCGCTTCTGGTTCAGTCGCACCAGCGATTTCAAAAAGCATCAAACCTGGTCTGATTACAGCAACCCAGCCATCTACAGCACCTTTACCTTTACCCATACGAGTTTCAGCAGGTTTAGCAGTTACTGATTTGTGAGGGAATACTCTGATCCAGAGTTTTCCTTTACGCTTTAGGTAACGGTTGATTTGGACACGACAAGCCTCAATCTGACGGTTGGTCATGTATCCACGACCCAATGATTGAAGAGCAAAGTCACCGAAGCTTACGTTAACACCTACTTGAGCGTTACCGCCGCGGTTACCTCTAGAGGTTTTACGAAATTTTACACGTTTTGGTAGTAATGGCATATATAACTCCTTCTACTATTGTTGGTTTTGTCTAGGACGACGGTTTTCTCCTCCACGATCATCACGACGAGGACGGCGATTGTCACGGCGAGCGTGATTCGGACGGTCTCCAGCTTTACCTGGAACTTCTTCTTTTTTGTTGATCCAAACTTTGATCCCGATAATTCCGTATACAGTTGCTGCTTCAGCAACCCCATAGTCGATAGGAACACGAAGTGTTTGAAGAGGTACTTTACCTTCTTTATACCACTCAGCACGAGCGATATCAGCACCACCTAGACGACCACCACAACGAACACGGATACCTTCAGCACCGAAGTCCATTGCTGTTTGTACAGAACGTTTCATCGCTCTACGGAATGAAATACGGCGCTCTAATTGAACGGCGATGTTTTCAGCAACGAGTTGAGCGTCAAGTTCAGGCGTTCTGATTTCAGAAATATCGATTTTAACAGGAGCGCCTCCACAGATTTTCTGAAGGTCGTTTGTCATTTTCTCAATTTCAGAACCTTTACGACCAATGATTAAACCTGGGCGTGATGTCTTAAGCGTCACACGAACACTGTTCCAAGCTCTCTCGATGAGGACTTTTGAAAGTGCTGAGAAGTGAAGCTTCTTCTTGAAATATTTACGGATGCGAAGATCTTCGTGAAGCTTCGTTGTGTAGTCTTTCCCTTTAGCGTACCACTTGGATCTCCAGTCTTTGTTAAGAGCAAGGCGGAAGCCAATCGGATTGATTTTTCTAGCCATTTTAAAAAATTATCGTTAGTTATTCTGAAGCTGAAGCTCCCTTTTGATTCTTATTAGCCGACACGTGCTTACGCTTAGTTGACTTCTTCTCTACCTGCTGCTCGTCTGATAACGTGATAAAAATATGAGACGTACTCTTCTTAATAACCGCAGCAGAACCTCTAGCTCTTGGTTTGAAACGACGGAATGATGGTCCTTGACCAACACGAGCTTCTTTTACAAATAAGTCTTCAGCGTCTAGCTCGAAGTTATTTTCAGCATTGGCGATAGCCGTCTTCAGCGTTTTCCCGATAAGGAACGCTGCCTTCTTAGGCGTGTATGTTAACACGTCTAGAGCATCCGCGGCTGGTAGGCCTTGAATCTCTCTTGCTACATCGACAGCTTTCTTAGCCGAGATGCGCGCAAATTTATATGTTGATTTGATTTCCATCTGAATATTTTTATCAGTTTTCTATGACAAGGTTTACTTCCAATCCTAGTGAGATTGGGCTGGCACCCTCTTGAACCATTGCTCCTGCGATTTGTTCCCTGACGTCTGCAACGACAAGCATGTTTTCCTTGCTGTCAGATCCAAAAAAAACGTAACGCATTCCAGGTTTAACCCCTTGTGCCGCTCCGACATTTAAAATAACCAAGCCTGTTTTCGGTTCAGTCCCGATGACATTTGCCTGATTAACTCCTGTACTTAGCTCAACGTTGCTTTTGCCGGCTTCAATTTGATCAACCAGTCGGGTGATCTCGTTGGTGGCGTCTGGAGATTGGCTTTGGACGGTGTCTACTAATTGGTAGAAGGCGTCTTTTAACCGGTCTCTTTCAGCTCTCAACAATTCAATTTCAGCGAGTGCTTCGGCGAGTGTTTTTTGCTTTTCTGGAGAAAATGTTTTTTTTTCTGGATTGTGGATCGCTAATGCTTCTTGGGCTGTCCGGTTGGCGTCTTTTAAAGAATTAATTAAAATTCGTATCTGAGACTTCAACCGTTCTTCTTTCAAAGAGTCTTGAGCAGAAAGGAGGCCCACTGTTACTAGGCATACTCCGATTTGTTTAAGAACACTTTGAATACCAAAAGGCATGATGTGTTGCGTGAATTTGATTAACGCTTACCTAAGCCTCCGTGAGCCTTAAATATTTTCGTCGGTGCAAATTCACCAAGTTTGTGACCAACCATGTTCTCGTTAACGAGAACTTCGGTGAAGCCTTTTCCGTTATGCACGTCGAATTTGTATCCAACAAATTCAGGTGTGATAAGGGAGCGGCGTGACCAAGTTTTGATTGGTTTGTGCGTAGGATTCTCGACCTCTTTATCGAGCTTAATCAATAATTTTTGATCGATAAAAGGACCTTTTTTGAGTGATCTTGGCATGTGTTTAAAATATATAAATTATTTTTTGCGGCGTTCAACAATGAATTTGTCAGAATGTTTGCGTTTAGCTCTCGTTTTCTGACCTTTGACGTGACCCCAAGGTGATTTCAAGTGCTGACGACCACCACCTGATTTAGATTTACCTTCACCACCACCATTCGGGTGATCAACCGGGTTCATACACATACCTCGTACGGTAGGTCTCACACCCTGCCAACGTGTACGTCCAGCTTTACCTGAAACTTCGTTTGAGTGAGTGATGTTACCAACTTGGCCGATTGTAGCGTAGCAGTTTGTGTTAAACTTACGGATTTCGC
Source organism: uncultured Verrucomicrobiales bacterium (assembly GCA_938001985.1). Classification (GTDB taxonomy): domain Bacteria; phylum Verrucomicrobiota; class Verrucomicrobiia; order Verrucomicrobiales; family Akkermansiaceae; genus CALLBE01. The sequence goes on from CALLBE010000135.1 coordinate 3,191, forward strand.
CTGAAGGCATTTTAACAAGAGCGTTCTGACCTTCACGGTTAGATAGCGTAGCTTGTTGTCCTGCTGCACGAGCGATTTTACCACCTCCGCCAGGAACGACTTCGATGTTGTGAATAACCGTACCGAGTGGGATGTTTGCCAATGGCATTGCATTCCCTACTTTTGGAGCTGATTCTGGACCGTTGGTGATGGTTTGACCCACTTCGATACCAACAGGAGCAAGAATGTAGCGTTTTTCTCCATCTGTGTACTCAAGTAATGCGATACGACAAGTTCTGTTCGGATCGTACTCAATCGTCTTAACTTCAGCGCTTGCGTCTAGCTTGCGACGTTTGAAGTCAATAACTCTGTACTTCTTCTTGTGACCACCACCGATGTGACGACATGTAATTCTGCCTTGATTGTTACGTCCACCTGATCTTTTCTTTGGTTCAAGAAGAGATTTTTCAGGTTTGTTCGTGGTAATCTCCTCAAAAGAGGGGAGTTCCTTGAAACGATTCGAAGGTGTGAATGGTTTAAATGTTTTAAGTGCCATAACTTAGTTTCCCTTTAAAATTTTATACGAGATCGAATGTTTCGCCTTCAGCCAAACGAACGATTGCTTTTTTCCAATGTGCGGTTCTGCCAGCGTCTGCACGACGTTGACGCTTCTTCTTGCCACTATAATTCGCTGTGCGAACGGCAACTACCTTTTTCCCGAAAACTTCCTCAATCGCAGCTCTAATCTGGATCTTGTTAGCACGTCTATCCACTTCGAAAACAAACTCATTGTTGAGTTCAGAAAGAAGTGTTGCTTTTTCTGTAAGACGAACGGTTTTTACAACTTGATATAAATCTTTCATACGTTTTGAGTTATGCAGTTCTTGCGGCTAAAGTTTCAAAAGCGTCTTCTACTAAAAGAACTGCTTCTGCGTTCAATAAATTCTCAATATTGACTTCGTCTGCTGTGTAAAGTGCTGACCAAGCAACATTCATTGCTGAACGCTCTGTTTCAGTTGTGAATGCATTGCCGATAACCACTACTTTTCTAGCGTCTGGAGCAACAGCCTCAACAGCTGCGATGTAAGATTTTGTTTTACCATCCGCTACTTCAAAAGAAGGGATTGTTAATACTCTTTCTTCACGGATCAAATCACCTAAGACTCTGCGTAGAGCAAGTCTACGAGTTTTTTTGTTAACGTCTTTAGCGTAAGATCTTGGACGAGGTCCGTGAGCGATACCACCACCAACAAAAATAGGAGCCTGCTTGTCACCGTGACGTGCGTTACCTGTTCCCTTTTGCTTGTAAATTTTCTTAGTCGAACCTCTTACTTCTGAACGTGTCTTTGTGCTAGCAGTTCCGCTGCGACGATTCGCTTGGTATGCTACGATAAGATCGTGTACAGCCTGTCCCCCCTTCTCCTCACCTACGAGGAGTATGTTTGCAGCTTCAGCTGCTTTTTCTGTAAATACAGTAGCCATTTTCTTTAATTAGCGATTTTTTTTAATTGCTGGACGAATTACGACGTAAGAGTCCTTGTGACCTGGAACAGCGCCTGAAATCAGAAGAACTCCATCTTCTGGTCTTGACTGAACCACCTTCAAATTTTGAACCGTACGGCGGTATGCACCGTGACGACCTGGCATTTTTTGCCCTTTCCAGATTCGAGCTGGCCATGAACCTGCACCGACCGCACCTGTACGTCTGTGCATCATGTGACCGTGTGAATCTGGTTGTCCTGCGAAGTTGTAACGTTTTACAACCCCTTGGAAACCTTTACCTTTGGTTGTACCAATTACGTCAACCCATGCACCGTCTTCAAAAAGAGCTGCACCTGGATGATCTTCTTCCGTGTTAGGAAGCTTCTCATCTGATTCGAAACGAAACTCTTTAATTAATTTCTTAGCGCCTGATCCGTGCTTCTTGAAGTGACCAATGTTTGCTTGCGGTAAGCGGTGCTCCTTTTGATCGTCATAACCTGCTTGTACTGCTGAGTAACCGTTATCTTCGTTTGTTTTTGTTTGAACAAACTCGTTACCAGCTACGTCAACCACTGTCACAGCGATCATTGACTGTGTTTCCTCATCGAAAACACGAGTCATACCAATTTTTTTGCCTAAAAGTCCTAATGCCATAATGTTATATTCTACTGACTTATCCTTAATTTATACTTTCGCAGAAGTTATATCTTAATGCTAATATCTACCCCAGCTGGTAAGTTTAATTTTTTAAGTTCATCTACTGTGCGAGCAGTAGGATTCATGATATCAAGAAGACGCTTGTGAGTTCTAACTTCGAACTGCTCAGCAGACTTCTTATTAACGTTAACAGCACGGTTAACCGAGAATTTCTCAATGCGAGTTGGTAACGGGATTGGTCCAGCAATTTTCGCGCCAGTACGCTTAGCTGTCTCAACGATTTCTTGAGCAGACTTGTCTAGTGCTTTGTGATCAAACGCTCTGAGGCGAATACGTATCTTCTGATTTTCCATGATTAATAGTGGTTAACGAGTTCTTCTAAAATAGTGGTTGGAACGGGTTCAAAACTTGAGGTTTCCATTGTGAATGAAGCACGTCCGGATGAAATGGTTCTGAGGGCGGTCATATATCCCGTCATTTCAGCAAGAGGTACTGTAGCTTTGAGATTGCAAGCCTGACCTTTGGCTTCCATCCCTAAAATTTGCCCACGACGACGATTAAGGTCTCCCATAATATCGCCCTGGTAATCATCTGGCGTTGATACTTCAACATCCATGATTGGTTCTAAGAGCACTGAATCAGCGTTGCGTAACGCGTCTTTCACTGCGAAAATAGCGGCCATCTTGAAGGCCTGATCCGTTGAGTCTACATCGTGAGCGTCTCCATTGTGAACATTGACATTAACGTCAATGACTTGAGCGCCCATGATCACTCCGTTTAAAGTTCCTTCTTTGAGGCCCATCATCACTGAGCTCATGAAGTCCTTAGGAATCACGCCGCCAACGGTGGTGTCTTCGAAGGTGATTCCTTTGCCTGGCTCATTCTTACTCAACGTAACTTCGACATTAGCATACATGCCTTTGCCGCCTGTTTGCTTCTTGATCGTTCCTGAGCCGTTGGCTGTTTTTGAAATAGTTTCGCGATAAGCGATCTGAGGTTTACCGACGTTAGCCGCGACCTTAAATTCTCTTTTTAAGCGATCGATAATGATTTCAAGGTGAAGTTCGCCCATCCCAGAAATAATGGTTTGTGCGGTTTCCTCATCTGTTGAAACAATGAACGTTGGGTCTTCTTCAGAAAGACGAGCTAAGCCAGTAGCAAGCTTGTCTTGATCTGCTTTTGTCATTGGCTCAATCGCCATAGAAATGACTGGTTCTGGGAAACTTGGAGGCTCTAATAGGACCTCAAATTTTTGGTCACAAAGCGTGTCTCCTGTCGTGACGTTTTTAATCCCAATTACCGCAGCAATATCACCCGCGTAACACACATCAACTTCTTCTTCTTTGTCTGCTTGAAGTTGTAGCAGTCTAGAAACTCTTTCTTTTTTGCCCGTTCTAGAATTGAGCAACATGTCTCCTTTGGCAACTTTACCAGAGTAAACACGGAAGAAAATTAATTTACCACGCTGCTTATCAGACCATAGTTTGAAAACCAGTGCGCAGAATTTTTCTGAATCGGAAGTCTTAACCTCAACGGCTTTTTCTTCGTCTTCAGGGTGAATGCCCTCTGTCAATTTAACATCTAAAGGACAAGGCAGGTAATCGACAATGCTATCGATTAAGAATTGAATACCTTTGTTCTTAAAAGCAGAACCGCCAGCCATTGGGATCAAATCTCCTGAAATGGTAAGACGACGCAACGCCGCTTTAACATCTTCAGCCTTGATCTCTTCGTCAGCTAAGAACTTGTCTGCAAAGGCTTCATCAGCGTTTGCCAGTTGATCCACGAGCTCAGCATAAGCCTCTTCGCAAGTTTCAACCTGATCGCCTTCTAAATCTTTGATTTCATAGGTTGATCCTAATTTATCATCATCTGAAAAAATAATGGCCTTTTGATTAACAACGTCAATCTGACCGATCAAATCTTCTTCAGCTCCAATTGGAATCAAGACCTTAACAGGAGTTGCGCCTAGCTTCTCCTTAACCTCGTTGAATACTTGATTAAAATCAGCACCCACACGGTCCATCTTGTTTACAAAAACAATGCGAGGAACACCGTATTTATCCGCTTGTCTCCAAACGGTTTCGGTTTGCGGTTGAACACCAGCAACACCACAAAAAACAACCACAACGCCATCTAAAACTCGGAGCGAACGCTCAACTTCAGCAGTGAAGTCAACGTGTCCCGGCGTGTCTATAATATTAACACGCTGCTTCAGGCCTTGGAAGTTTTTGTAAATGCCTTGTTCTGGCTTAGCTTCCCATGAGCAAGTAACTGCCGCTGACGTAATAGTAATACCACGCTCGCGCTCTTGCTCCATGTGATCGGTAGTCGCGGCTCCATCATGAACCTCGCCGATCTTATGGATCATTCCTGTATAAAACAGAATACGCTCCGTCAGCGTCGTTTTGCCCGCATCAATATGAGCTGCAATCCCGATATTACGGGTGAGCTCAAGCGGGAAAGGACGCTTAGAATCGTTAATCTGTTTATCAATAACCATAACAGGAAACTGCCGACAATTAAACCCTTAGAGAATTAGAAACGGAAGTGAGCAAAAGCACGGTTTGCTTGAGCCATTTTGTGAACTTCGTCACGCTTTCTCACAGCTGCACCTTGGTTGTTTGCTGCATCTTTAATTTCGTTAGCAAGAGCTGAGAACATAGGCGTTCCTTTTTTCTTACGTGCAAAACCAATGATCCAACGAAGTGCTAAAGCTTCTGATCTAGAAGCATCAACTTCCAAAGGCACTTGATAAGTTGCTCCACCTACACGGCGAGATTTAACTTCAACACGTGGCTTAGAATTCTCGATAGCGCGAGTGACAACCTCTAAAGGATCTACGGTGTCTGTCGCATCATTTGCTTTCTCGATTGCATTATAAACAATCTTCTCAGCTAATGACTTCTTACCACTCAGCATCAAATTATTAATAAGCTTACCTACGAGAGGTGAGTCATATCTCGAATCGCGATACTCTTTTTTAGTACGTACTCTTTTACGGCGTGACATAGTAAATTATTTCTTAGGACGTTTAGTTCCGTATTTTGATCTAGATTGCTTACGACCCTCAACTCCGAGAGTATCAAGTGCGCCACGAACAACGTGGTAGCGAACACCTGGCAAATCCTTAACTCGACCACCACGAACAAGAACAATCGAGTGCTCCTGTAGGTTGTGTCCTTCACCGCCAATATAAGCGATGATCTCGTGACCATTCGTTAAACGTACTTTAGCTACTTTACGTAAAGCCGAGTTAGGTTTTTTAGGCGTACGTGTATAAACCTGTAAACAAACACCACGGCGCTGTGGACATTCCTCCATAGCGCGTGACTTTGACTTTTCGATCGTCCTTTTGCGTCCCTTACGGACAAGTTGGTTAATTGTTGGCATAACTTCCTTGCAGTGCTTTACCGAGAAAACAACTGACAAAAAAGCGCCTGCGACATTCTGCGCAAAGAGCCATTTTATCCGGTTGGTCACCCGATGGTAAATTGTTTGTGATTGATACTTTTATCTAATACAAAAATATCAATGAGTTGAGGACCGTAGATACTTTTTCTATTCCTGCAAGCTCAAAAAAGCATTTTTCATACTTTTTTTATAAAAAACTAGGTTTTAGGTCGATAGACAAGCACGGGGCCTGTTTGAGACGATTGAACGGACCTCACTTTTTTCACCGCTTGAGCCAGCTTTTCCGCCACAGTTTCAACGTCTTGAGCTGTCTGACCAACACCAAATGAAAAACGCAGGCTCGACTTCGCCAATTCCCTAGAAACCCCCATGGCTGTTAAGACATGAGAGGGTTCTTGCTTCCCCGTCATGCAGGCCGAACCTGTAGCAACTTCCACGCCTAAATAATCGAGGAAAATCAGCAAGGCACCCCCTTCGCATCCTTGAATTGACAAGCTTGAGGTGTTCCAAACTCGTGGAGCCGACTCTCCATTAATCTCGAGCCCAGAAATTAGCGAGCGCACTTGGTTTTCAAATAAATCCCTAATTTTTGAGCAATCTTCCTCAAAAATTTGAGAAGCTTTTTGAGCCGCCACACCCGTTCCGACGATAGCAGGCACATTCTCCGTTCCACTGCGATAGCCGCTTTCTTGGCCTCCGCCTCTTAATAAAGGCGCCAGCGTTTGCCCAGATCTACGAACCACGCCGCCACAACCCTTTGGTCCTGAGAACTTATGGGAAGAAAAGGTTAAGTAATCAACGGGTATAGCAGAACCATCGATAGAAATTTTTCTAACTGGTCTAATGATATTATTAGTACAACGGTCCTGTGCCCACTAGAAACCGAGCTTTCTGATGTAGGAGCAAAAAAGAGAAGCGACCACCGAGTGGTTTACACCAAGGCAGTGATAGATAAAATCCCAGCGCCAAACTGGCAAAAGGTCACTTACCGACCCTATAGCGAGGCCGGCGCTGAAAGGTTTGGCGATTGGGTGCAAGCCCAAACCTGGGAGGATGTACTAGCGGCCAGTGGGAGCAATCAAAAGGCTAGGATCTCTCAAGCCATGCTAGATGACGCTATGAATGTCTTTTTCCCGAAGAAGACAGTCAGGAAAAAAGATAGCGATCTCCCCTGGATTAACGAAGCAGCTAGAAAAAAAATCAGGAAGAAAAAAGCCGTCTTCATAGCAGAAGGGCGTAGCGATAGATGGACGGCGATTCAGTTAGAGCTGGAGAAATATCTCCAGGGTCGAATGGAAAAATTCTTGGAAAAAGAAAGGAAGAAAGTTACGGCGGCAGCTAGATCTAAGTCGCTATACAACACAATCCGGACTTTTAAGTCAAAAGAGACGCCGAAAACCTTCGATATTCGAAGCCTCCGGCCGAACTCTTCGGACGATCAACTGGCCGAAGAGATAGC
>CALLBE010000136.1 GCA_938001985.1 uncultured Verrucomicrobiales bacterium
AATCGAAGCCATGCCGATTGAATTAAAAAAGCTTGTCGAATTCTCCCGAGAGCTGAATGACAGCTGGTTCACAAAAAGCCAAACCATCATTGTCTACGGACAAGACAGCACCCTTGATTTTTTCCATAAAAAAACCACCCCTCAACAGCGGTTCATCGCTCATGGTCACAAAATGGGACTCGCCGTGATCGACCTCACTCAACACCTCGCCCAAGATCCAGCCCCTTCGATAGGGACTTGGTGTTCCCAACTCATTAAAGATGTCACCACCCACGACCAGTGTGGCTGCCTATCCGTTCAAAACGCTTACATTGTTAGCAAGGACCGTCAGGAGTTTGATTACTTTTTTGAACAACTTGCATTGGCCTTCGAACAAGAGGTCTCTGAGCCAGACCCCACTCAACGCCCTTTGTCAACCAATGGTGCCATCGACAATCTAAGAGAAATCTACCATTTTAAAGCCGCTAATTCACTTAGTCATGAGGTGAAAATCAAAACCTCAACGGACCTCTCTTGGACCTTAATTGCAGACCTTGATGAAAAATCTGATGCGAAGGAACAACTCCAGGCCTCTCCCACTGGCAATGTTCTTTTTCTTCATGAATTGAGAGACATTAAAGACCTCGCTAAGATACCACTCGCGCCACAGAACCGGTCTTCACTCGCTTTAGCCCCGTTTTCAAAACCACTAGCGCAGTCTATCAACACAGTCTTTCTTTCTCCAAAGATTTGCCCTCTAGGCAGTATTCAAAACAACTCAATATTCTGGCACTCAGACGGCTACGCCCCACTAGCTGAATTAGTTTCTTGGATTAATTTCCGTTAAGAAATGACAAAAAATCTAATAAAAAACTGCCCCAGATAACGACCCGAGGCAGTGCTCTTATTTAATAAACAAAGCCCAAACCTATTTTAATAGTTTCGCCATTTCCATGATCAAGAACTGCTCTATAGTCAATAAAATCATGTTTCCACTCTACTCGCCCATGGATGGTGTCCGTGAACTTCCAGTAAAGAGCAGGCCCTGCTTTTAAAATATATGAACCATCATCCTCCCACTTTAAATCAGTATCCCAAGTTATTTGACCACTTGTACCGTATCCAAATAGATTACGCCCAAAGTCAAAAAATGCACTTAACTCAAAGGGCTCTTCATCTTCAAAGGTCCATACATTTGCACCAACTCCAACAAACCACTCAGCGGTTTCAGTCTCATATCCAATAGATAATCCGACCCCCCACTCACCATCACCAATCGAATATTCATCTTGGTGGGCAAGTGGCACACGGAGCTGAGGCGCTAATGTCCAAGATCCTGAACGGCCATCTAAATTAAAATATTTCTTCAGAGGCAAAGCTAGAGTAAGATCACCAAATCCACTGTCAGTTTGCTTTTCCACATTGCCCTGAGAATTAATAATCTCTCGTTCTGCATGCATTATATATGGAATCTTAGCCGTGAGTCTAATCCATCGCTCCCATGTATAAACGCCTTCGATATTTAAGATATGAACATCTTCAGTTAGTCCTTTCCCAACTTTTTTATCACCTAATAATAGATCACGCTTATGTCGGTATTCTTGAACGAATTGAAATCCATACCCATTACTCCAACGAGGCATTTTACTCATGACTGGTTGATCGGCTTGAACTACTGAATAACAACTAATAACCAACACAGAAAAAAGTGCCTTTTTCATTATTAAATCTAGTCGTTTAGTTTTCGAGAGAAATCGATTTCAACTTTTTAGCATTTAGGGAATAGAGAGTTATCGGCTCATATCCAGCTCCTTTCACTGCTTTTTTTATAGCTTCTACATCAATAGACTTGCCTGGTTTTAATGAAATCGAAACGAGCTGAGAATGAACGTCCATGATGATACCTCTCTTTGGTTGGCTCTTGTCCACAAACTTAAGTTTTTGAAGCTTCTTTCTTACCCCTATTCCACACGATTCACATATCAGTCCTTTAGCATAAACCTGAATAGTGTTTGGTTTAGCTTTTAAAGTCCTTAGTGCCACAGTTTCACGTGATTTCTCTGAAATTTCAGTCGCGTGATTTTTTGTGTCTGCGTAGCTCAAACCTATGAATGATGTTGCCGCCAGAAGAGATATTAATATTTTTTTCATATTGATTAATTTATAATTTTTGAGACCTGATGAATGGGTACAAGTCAAAGACCCTACACTTAAAAATTGAGAATAATGCTGTGATTTCTACACTATTCCTCGCGCATAGGTAAATTTTATAAACGGTAAGTACAATATGTTATATTTCGAGACCTCTTAGGGAAAAAATCTGGAGGAGCTCCTCTTAACTGAGTTGTTGATAGAGTTGGGAGCAGTTCCCATTCTTCGATATTAACAGCCGTTATGAGCCTCTCTACTTCAGGAAATAATTTTTCTTCCTGGTTTTTCTCTATAATAAAAGTTTTTTGATCGTGAATACAAGACTCAGCAACATCTTCAGAATCCTTTGATTTGTCATTTTCATGCTGAGAGCAACAGGAAAACTCAGAAACCTCTTGGGATAAATGAGCATGACCACATACACATACAGGCATGACTGCCATAAGGGCCATGAACATAGTTGTTGCTGTGTGAAGAATCCTCATTACAAGCTGTAAAGCGAACCCACTTATAAAAGTAGTTTTTATTTTTTATATAAAAAATGGTGCACGATACTGGATTTGAACCAGTGACCTCTACCATGTCAAGGTATTGCTCTACCACTGAGCTAATCATGCTTAAGTCCTAAAAGGGACGTACACTCTAATTCATCTATGAACGATGACGCAATACTTTATCTTAAAAATCTTTAAAAAAATCACTCGGCTGAGTCTGCGTCTTCTGCCTTCTCTTTTTTAGGAGGCACGGGATCAAAACCGAACCCTCCCCAGGGCTGGCAACGCAGTATCCGAAGCGTGGATAACCACCCTCCTTTTAAAAAACCGTGCTCCCTCAACGCCGTGATCGCGTACTCCGAGCACGTTGGTGTGAACCGGCAGCACCCCGAGGGCGCTCCCATCAAGTGATTTTTGATAGGAGAGATATATTTTTGAGACCCTTTGAGTAAAAATATAAGCCCCGAGGACATGGCTTAGGCCGATTGAAGGATTTGAATACTGACACCCTCAACCATATCTTGCGTATCTTCTTTAAAGCTTTTCATATGAGGGGCTTCAAAGTGAGCGTACAAATCATCTAAAGATTCCCACTTTTCAATGACGGTGAAGGTGGTTTCTGCTTCTTCATGAGCAGGTAGAATACTATCCAAATGAACTGCCGGCGTATATTCCACACAGCCTTTCTCGGCTAAAACATGCGGAACATTCGCTTTAAAAATAGGAATAAAGGCATTAAACTCACTTGGTTTGACTGAAATTGAAGCTAGGACATGAACCATAGAAGTAGCTTAGTTTTTTTGAAGATTTAGATCGAGCGAAAATCAATTATATTTCTCTCTTGATTTATACAAAACTTCTAATTTTAATCGGACATGGAAAAGTTTATTGAAGGATTATCATTTGATGATGTTCTACTGGTGCCTCAGCTCTCTGAGATCTTGCCAAGTGATGTCTCACTTGAGACCGATTTTTTACCGAATATTCGTTTGAATATCCCCGTCATTTCTTCGGCGATGGACACGGTTACGGAAGACGCTTTGGCAATTGCACTCGCTCGAGAAGGTGGCATTGGCGTTATTCACCGTAACAATACAATTGAAGAACAAGCCAACATGGTGCGCCGTGTGAAGCGTTCGGAAAGCTCAGTCATTGAAGACCCTTACACGGTTTCCCCAGACATCACGGTTTCCGAAATGGATGACTTGAAAGCATCCTTAGGTGTCTCAGGCTTCCCTGTAGTTGAAGCCAATGGCGAGTTGGTTGGTATTATCACTGGTCGTGACATTCGCCACTTAGATAATCGAAGCTTAACCGTGAGAGAAATCATGACGCCAAAGAGTCGCATGGTCTCCGCTCCTGACGGCACCAGCCCAGAAGAAGCTAGAGATATCTTATATGACAACCGTGTTGAAAAACTCCCACTGGTTGACAGCAACGGTAAGCTAACAGGCCTCATCACCGGTGCTGATATCGAAAACCGACTCACCTTCACCAATGCCTCAAAAGACGAATCCGGTCACCTCGTGTGTGGTGCCGCGGTGGGCGTGGGTGATGAATACCTTGAACGAGCAAAAGCTCTCGAAGAAGCCGGAGCAGACGCTCTCTTCATCGACGCCGCAACAGGTCACACCTCACGTGTTCTCTCCGTCATCCGTCATCTTAAATCTGAAGTCTCTCTCCCTATTGTTGCGGGTAATGTCGTCACCGAACAAGGAGCGAAAGACCTCATCGATGCTGGCGCCAGTGCGATTAAGATTGGTGTGGGTCCAGGTTCTATCTGCACCACTCGAGTGGTCGCTGGTGTTGGGATGCCACAATTCACGGCTATTCAAAACGCAGCTGCTTATGCTAAAACTAAAGGAGTCACCGTCATCGCTGATGGTGGAATCCGCTACTCAGGCGATGTGGTCAAGGCCCTAGCTGCTGGGGCTGGTTGCGTCATGTTAGGTTCTCTCTTAGCAGGCACTTCCGAGTCTCCAGGTCAAATGGTGAACTACCAAGGTCGTCAGTTCAAATCCTACCGTGGCATGGGCTCGTTAGGAGCGATGAATAAAGGGAAAGGCTCAGCAAAAGACCGTTACGCTCAAAATGCTTCCGGTAAAATGGTGGCAGAAGGTGTCGAAGGTCGCGTTCCTTATAAAGGTTCCCTCTCTGATGTTGTGTTCCAATTGATGGGCGGACTTCGTTCAGGTATGGGGTATGTCGGTGCCAATACGATCACCAATCTTCAAGAGCGAGCTCAGTTCACCAAGATCACCTCAGGTGGCTTACGTGAAAGCCACGCTCATGACATCATGATCACCGAAGAGCCAACCAACTACCGAACGCTCTCCTAAGCCCTCCTAAGGTTTATTTTAGAAAAAACAAAAGCTTACATCAGTTTTACCCCAAGGCCGCTCAGTCTCTTAAAAAGACTCAGCGGCCTTGTTTATTATTTCCTGAGAACCTCTGGTTAAATAAAAATGAATTTTACCGTTGGCTCTAGGCATTAAGTCATTAAGCTTGGCTTATAACGTTATGTGGAAAGGCCGTTTTTCTAAGCAAACAGCAGATTTGGTTCAACAATTTGGGGAGTCCATTTCTTATGATTGGCGAATGTACCGTCAGGATATTCGAGGTTCAATTGCTCACGCTCGCGCCCAGCTAAAATTCGGCACCCTCACTCAAGAGGAATTTGATTCCATTGAAAAAGGGTTAAAAGAAATTGAGACCGAGATCGAAGCAGGTGAGTTTGAGTTCTCAACTGAGCTCGAAGATATTCACATGAATATCGAATCAGCGCTCACGGCACGAATTGGCGACGCTGGGGCAAAGCTTCACACCGCTCGCTCAAGAAATGACCAAGTCGCTACCGACACTCGTTTGTATTGTCGAGATGAAGCAATCGAAATCGAAGGCCTCATCCGAGCGTTCCAATCTGTTTTAGTCAAAGTGGCCAAAGACAACCAAGAGGTTATTTTGCCAGGTTACACTCACTTACAGAGAGGTCAGCCCGTCTTGTTTTCTCACCATTTACTGGCTTATGTTGAAATGTTGGACAGGGACTTGGGTCGTCTGCGTGACTGCCGCCAACGCTTCAATGTCTCGCCTCTCGGTTCTGGTGCTTTAGCCGGCTCGACCATCAACTTAGACCGCAATCAAATTGCCGAAGAGTTGGGTTTTGACACAATCACTCGCAACTCAATGGATGCGATTTCTGACCGTGACTACATCGCAGAGCTTCTCTTCACTTTCTCACTCATTGGCACTCACTTATCAAGGCTCTCTGAGGATGCAATTTTATGGTGCTCCGCTGAGTTTGGATTCGTGACTTTTTCTGATGAACACACCACAGGTTCTTCTTTGATGCCTCAGAAAAAAAATCCTGATGTGTGCGAAATCACTCGAGGAAAAACAGGTCGTTTGAATGGTAATTTAGTGTCCATTCTCACCGCTATCAAAGGCCTGCCTTTGACCTACAACCGTGATTTACAAGAAGACAAAGAACCGCTCTTTGATTCGATCGACACCATCAAACTCACTCTCCAAGTGAACACTGAAATGTTCGCTGAGATGACCATTAATAACGAGCGTTGCTTAGAAGCCGCTAGCGATCCGCTTCTTCTCGCGACTGATTTGGCTGATTACTTGGTTAAAAAAGGCGTTCCTTTCCGCTCAGCGCATGAACTCGTAGGCAAGGCTGTCGCTATTTCTGCTGACACCCATACGCCACTGGATAAGCTGAGCTTAGAACAGCTTCAGAGCATTTCAGACGCTTACGAAGCGGATGCGTTCGATGTGTTTGATCTTCAAACTGCTTTGAACAACAGAACAAATTTAGGCGCTCCAAACTTCGAGAATTCTAAGAAGTTAATCGAATTCTGGGAAACTGAAATTCAGTCGTAAGCTGATTTAAAAAAGGGGCGTGGCGGAAGAAAAACCTAGCCGCATTTTCAGCCCCTTTGCTATTAGCACATCAATACTTAAACTACCTCTTAAAGCAGCGTTTCAACGAAGCGCTCTTTTTCAAAACGCTCAAACTGCTCCGGCTCTTCTCCTGTCCCTAAGAACAGAGGAGCCAATCCAAGCTCTTTATAAATAGGTAAGATAACGCCCCCCTTACCCGAACCATCAAGTTTGGTCACAATAAGTCCATCCAAAGGCGCCGCCTTCTTGAACTCTTGAGCTTGAAGCTTAGCATTATTCCCCGTTGAGCCATCAACGACCATTAAGGATAAAAACGGAGCTGACTCATCTTGTTTTTTAAGCGTACGATGAATTTTTTCCAACTCCTTCATCAGGTTATTATTTGTGTGAATACGTCCAGCTGTATCACAAATCAAATAATCATCTTTTTCAGCCAACGCTTGTTGATGAGCCACGTAACAAACGGAAGATGGATCAGAATTCGGCGTGCCCGTCACCACTGGGATATCCAAGCGCGCTCCCCATTTTTGCAATTGCTCTACCGCGGCCGCTCGAAACGTATCTGCTGCTGCTAGTCTGACGGAATGCCCTTGCTTCTTTAAGTAATTAGCCAGCTTGGCCGACGAGGTGGTTTTTCCCGTGCCATTAATTCCAACCATTAAAATAACTTTGGTTCCCGACGGAGCGTCTTGGAAAAAATCTTTGCCCTCTGGGAGTTGAGATAGAATCGATGCTTTGGCACTTTGGACCACATCTTCAGCTGACACTTTACGCCCTAACTCTTGAAGCTCATCAATTAAAGAAACCGTAAACTGAATGCCTAAATCAGCTGAAATCAGGTCGGACTCCAATTCGTCCCAATCGATTTCCGCCTTGTTAGTCAGCTTATTAAGTAGTGATTTAAAAAAATTAGCCATGATGGTTTGCGTAGAGAAAGCTGAATTCTATTTTTTTTCTAGTCATTTTTTAAAACATATCGGTTTTTATTCAATCAATCCCACTCCGAACGCCACATTCAGGGCCTCTTTTAAGGAAAAAAGCCGGTTCTCAGGGGGGGGAATGAGGAACTACCGCTTATGTTGGTATAAATAAACCTCTCGGTTGATGGGTTTTAGCCCTTTGTGTACGAGTAGTAAATTCTCTAAATACTCCGGCGAACTCAGCGCCTTAATTTTCTTTTTAGTATTGATATTGGAGACCTTGAGCTCCTCTAAGGCTGCCTCTTTTTCTGCTTTTTTCAGAGCAACCTTCTGACGCTCTTGGTCCTGAGGGATAGCAGCAACAAAGACAGCCATGACAAATAGAACACAAAAAATAGTCTTGGCGCTATTCAGGATAGGCTTACTCCCTTGATTCGATTTGGGTGACTTCCGTGCCATGATATTTTTTATAAATGCTCTTTCTTCCCTCTCCCTTTGAAGTTGGGGTCAATTTCTTTAGGATGTAACTTACCATCCGAGTTCGCGTCCAAAGTCTCGAACTTTTTGAGCCAACGCTTGGCCCAGCGGTTTTTCTCATCCGCATCAACAGCGGCCTGAAGCTCTGTTAATTCCAATTGCCTATCCTTATTCGCATCCATGCGGCGAAAGGCATAAGTCCACTGCGGCCTGCGCTTAGGCGGATTGGCCTTACCATAAGCTCGCATTTCTTGCATAGAAATAGACTTGTCACCATCTGTATCAAAGCTTGAAAACCCAACTTGTCGGAAACGCTTCGGAAGCTTCTCAAACTCCCCCTGATCAATCTTTTCATCTTGATTGCTGTCCCAACGAGCAAACAACCGCTGAGTTAGCTTCTCGATGTCTTTATGCTTGATGACAGAAAAGCGGAGTTCTTTTTTACTAATCTTTTGGTTTTTATCCTCATCAAGTCTCGCGAATATTTTCTCAATTACTTGAGGCTCTAAACGCTGTACTTTTTTAATCTGCCTAAACTCCTCAATATCGAGAACCTCATCCCCATTCTTATCCCAAGATTTGAACTTCAAATCCTTATCGTGCCTGCTTTTTTCTGCAGAGAGAATGCCCAGCAATACCGCTCCGAACCCAAAGGGGCGAATCATAGAAGAAAGGTAACAACCAGGCATGAATAGATTATCTCGAATTTTTGTAGAAAATCAAAAGCTTAATGTAGATTACGTGAAAAATGCTTAAACGTCAGCTCATAACAAAGATTTGCCAGCTCCGGGTCGTAGCGATCGCCCTCATCTCGCATGAAAGCGTGTTGAGCATTAAATTCATGCCAAGAAAATGACACCTCTTGTTCTGTTAGCGATTGATAAATCATCGTTCTCCCCTCTCCAGGCACATGAGGATCTTGTTTACCCCAAACAAAGAGAAAGTCAGATTTAGATTCATGAGCCAAGGCCAAGGTCTGCTCTCCTTGCCCTGATGGAATCGTTCCTGAATGCAAGTCTGTAGCGTATAAACAACTGGCAGCAGAAAGCTTAGGATTCAGTGCCGCTCTAAAGGCTAAATGCCCGCCTAAGCACACACCAAATGACCCCACCTTTTCGGTGCAAAAAGACTGCTGCTCCACCCAACTCAAGATGGCCTCAGTGTCACTATCATGGTCGATCAAAGGCTTCGTGAATTTATCGCAATTCCCCTTATCTTTTCCCTCATCATCATAAGCAAGTACCGTTCCCGTCTCATTCAGTTCATGAAAAACCTCTGGAACAATGACACAGTAACCATGCCCGGCTAAATAAGAAGCGGTTCTGGCAATGGGAGAGGTGATTTGGAAAATTTCCGAATAAAAAATAACCGAAGGAACCGGGCTTTTATGCGTCGGTCGATAAACCTCACATCTCATCTCACCGGTTGGCGTCATCAATTGAATCACCTCTTTTTGAATCGTCATGAACTCTTGTCCTATTTTTAGGTCCTTTTGAAAATAAAAATTCTCTCTTGAAACCTCACCTAAAAAAATCTAACATAAAAACCCCTCCATTTATGGCAAAAATAAAAGACCTCCCTAAAGAAAAACGCCCTCGAGAAAAACTACTAGAACAAGGCGCTAGCTCCCTCTCTGACTCTGAACTTCTCTCCATATTTCTAAGAGTCGGAATTCAAGGGAAATCTGCTATCGAACTGGGTCAAGAGCTGATTAAAGAAAGCGGTGGCCTCGGGCAATTGAGCTTTCTATCAGCTCACCAGCTCTCTCAACTCAAGGGACTGGGACCCGCCAAGGCCTCTCAACTACTAGCAACCTTTGAACTGGGAGAACGAGCCGCCAAGCAGCGTATCTCAACTCAAATCATTGAATCTCCGGAACAGCTTTACCAGTTGATTCATCCCATCATTGGGAATCAGCCCAAGGAAACGCTCATCATCATCTTGGCCAATGTTAATTTAAAATGCATCGGCATACGCCAAGTCAGTCAAGGAACGCATAAACAAACCTTAGCTTCGATTTCTGATATCCTGAGAGAGGTCATCATTTCTCAAGCTGACGGTTTTTTTATCGCTCACAATCACCCCAGTGGCGATCCCACACCCAGTCAAGCAGACCGAGACTTAACCAAAGCACTCGAAGCTGCCAGCGAGCTAATCAACGTCAGGTTTCACGATCATATTATTGTGGGAAAAGGTTATCAAAATGAACTTGGGTATTTTTCATTTTCTGAAGAATAGAAACCAAGCTTGATTTGTTAAAATGAGTTTGAGAGCCTAGCCTTGTTATGCGAGAAGCCAAGATTGATAGAAATACTGCTGAGACCAAAATCAGCTTATCCATTAACCTAGATGGATCTGGACAGTCCTCCATCAATACTGGGATTGGCTTCTTTGATCACATGCTCACTTTATTTGCCAAGCATGGCAGCTTTGACCTCAACGTCACTGTCGATGGCGACCTCCATGTCGATGGCCACCACACCATTGAGGACACAGGGATTGTGCTCGGAGATGCCATTCGTCAAGCCTTGGGTGATAAAGTAGGCATCCACCGTTACGGACACTGCTATGTCCCTATGGATGAGACACTCACGCGCACCGTGATTGATTTAAGCAACCGCCCTTATCTTGACTTGAGAGCTCCTGAGAACGTGCCGGACGCTCCGAACATGGTATTCTCTCTCACGGAAGAGTTTTTGAGAGCGATTGCTAATAACTTACGCTGTAATCTCCACTGCGAAGTTCTCTACGGTCGCGATGGTCACCATGTGGCAGAGTCTATTTTTAAATCACTAGCCCGCGCCCTACGATTCGCCTGCACGGCTGACCCGCTAATGCAAGGACAGCTACCGAGCACTAAAGATAAGTTGTAAGCTGACGGCTTCTTGTCTCCAGCTCAACCACTTAAACTCATAGTGAAAGTTCTCACCGGCTCCCCTTCTTCAGAAGACATCTATGATGCCTTCTTTAAAGAAATAAAGGCAAATGGCTTAACGCCCTACGACCACCAAGAAGAAGCCATTCTTGAGCTTTTTGAGGGGCATAATGTAATTTTAAATACGCCCACTGGCTCGGGAAAATCATTGGTGGCTGAGGCGGTTCATTACCGAGGCTTATGCCAAGGGCGACGCTCCTTTTACACCGTCCCTGTCAAAGCCTTAGCGAATGAGAAATTCCTTTCTTTATGCAAGAAGTTCGGGCCCGAAAACGTAGGCATGATCACAGGCGATGCCTCAGTGAACGTGGAGGCCCCTATCATTTGTTGCACAGCTGAGATCTTAGCGAATCTGGCCTTGAGAGAAGGCGCCACAGCGAGAGTTGATGACGTCATCATGGATGAGTTTCACTACTACTCAGATCATGCCCGAGGCGGCGCTTGGCAACTGCCTTTGCTCACCATGCCTCAGGCTCGGTTTTTGCTCATTTCTGCAACGATTGGAGACACGGCTTTTTTTCAAGAAAAACTGACGCAGCTCACGGGAGCGAAAACCGTCCTAATCGAATCCGATCAGCGACCTGTGCCTCTTGAGTTCTCATACAGTGAGATACCTCTGCAAGAACAAATCAAGGAGCTGGTTGATAGCGACAAGGCACCTGTTTATCTTGTGCATTTCACCCAACGCCAAACTTCAGAAAGCGCGAGCAACCTGACCTCAGCCAACCTTTTATCGAAAGAAGAAAAATCGGCGATTTCGGAGCAGCTTATCGATGTTTCCTTTAAGAGCCCTTATGGAAAAGAGGTCCAAAAGCTCTTAAAAGCAGGCATCGGAATTCATCACGCGGGACTGCTCCCCAAATATCGAATCTTGGTTGAGAAATTAACCCAGCAAGGCCTCCTCAAGGTGATTTGTGGTACAGATACCTTAGGGGTGGGTGTGAATGTGCCAATTCGCTCCGTTCTATTCACTCAATTAAGCAAGTACGACGGCACGGGAACCAAAGTGCTGTCGGTTCGCGATTTCAAACAAATTGCAGGGCGTGCTGGCAGGCGAGGCTTTGACTCCATTGGTTATGTGGTCGCTCAAGCCCCTGAGCATGAAGTCGAAAATCTAAAACTGTCGACTAAAACAACGAAGAAGGGGAAATCCCAGCCTAAGAAAAAGCCGCCCACTGGGTTTGTTGGCTGGAGTGAAACCACGTTTAGAAAACTCATTGACTCACCTCCAGAAAAACTCGTTTCAAGTTTTCAAATGCGACACAACACCCTCCTCAATATCTTCTCACGAACCTATGAGGACGGCTGCTCCGCTATTAAACAGATCATTCACGACTCTCATGAGCCTGAGTTGAGAAAAGCGAAACACCGTAAAAAGGCATGGGCTCTTTTCCGAGGCCTTGTCGAGGGAGGTGTCTTAGAAATCCTTCCGGTGGCCAAACGCACCGAAGGTAAAAAAGTTCGCCTAGGCATTGACCTCCCCGAGGATTTTTCCATGAACCAAGCTCTGGGCTTATGGTTGATCGAAACCCTCCCCCAACTCGATGCAAATGATCCGGATTATGCTTTAAACGTCATCTCCATGATTGAGTCCATCTTGGAGAACCCTACCGCGCTTCTCAACCAACAAGAGCGAAAAGCCAAAGACGACAAAATGGCTCAAATGAAGCGCGACGGCCTCGGCTATGATGAGCGCATGGGCGCGTTGGAAGAAATATCATACCCCAAACCTGGAGAAGGTTTCCTATACGACACTTTCAACCAATTTAGAGAGAACAACCCCTGGGTCTCAGGCGACAACATTCGTCCAAAATCCATCGTTCGAGAGCTCTTTGAATCCTACAGCACCTTTGCTGAGTATGTGAAAAAGTACAAAATTGAACGCTCCGAAGGCGTCCTCTTACGTCACATCTCTGAGGTATATAAGGTCATGACGCAGACCTTACCTATCACCCATAAAAACGAAGAGCTTCAAGAAGCCGAACTCTATCTAGAGACCTTAATCAGCGGAGTTGACTCCTCCCTCGTCGATGAATGGAAAAAGCTCTCCAATCCGGACTACGACCCTGATCAGGAAGCTGAGAAAAAAGCGGCTCAACAGCAACCACTCACCTTCACTGCCAGAACCCACCTCTTCCACCGAGCGATCAGACATCAAGTTTTTCAATTCATCCAAGCCT
>CALLBE010000137.1 GCA_938001985.1 uncultured Verrucomicrobiales bacterium
CCAATCGTATCAAGCGTATCATTCAACCAGAGTTGCATGCTTTGAGGTCTCATTTGATCCAATTAAAAGAAGATGCTTAGCGCTTGAGTCTTAGGATAGGAGAGTGAAGCATTGTTTTTGCCCTTAAAGTAAGAATAAGATTGAAATTTTAGTTAATAATCGCTGTATCTTTGATGTTATGTCAATGCACGGGACATCCGCTTCTTCTGATCAAGTAATCAACCATCTGTCTTTAGAGGACCGCTTGGCTGAGATCATTGCTCAATATAGGCAAGAGCGGAAGTTGGGAAAAGTCGTAGAATACCAGACCTACCAAGAGTTAAAGGCGGTTGTTGCTAATTTAAACCTTGAGGCAGGGGCTGAGGATTTGGAGCAGGTGTGGCAGATGGTCACCACTTATCTCGCGAATAGTGTTAAAACGTCTCACCCTCAATACTTCAACCAACTGTGGTCTGGGCAGTCTGACGCGGCTTTGATCGGCGGGATTGTCGAAGTGATGGCGAACACCTCCATGTATACTTATGAGGTGGCTCCCATGGCGACTTTGGTTGAAAACCAAATGCTGGGTGTTTTTAAAAAGAAATTTGGCTTTGAGTCCGGAGAGGCGCAAGTGACGACCGGAGGGAGTAATAGTAATTACTTGGCTCTCATGCTTTCGCTGCATCATAAATTCCCACAGGTTAAAACATCGGGTCTTCACACCTTGCCTCCTGTGGCGGTGTTTGTTTCGCAAGAATCACATTACTCGCTGGATAAGGCAGCGGTCATGCTGGGCATTGGTACTGATTCTCTCTATCGTATTGCGGTCGATGAACGAGGGGCGATGAGTGTGGACTCTTTAGAACAAGCGATTGCTCAGGCTAAGGAAGATGGACGAGTTCCTCTCTGTATTGTAGGGACGGCAGGGACGACGGTTCGAGGAGCTTACGATCCTTTTGAATCACTGGCTGAAATTGCGAAAGCAGAAGAGGCTTGGTTTCATATCGATGGTGCTTGGGGTGGCGGTGCTGTTTTTGCTGACAAAGAAAAGCGTTACTTAAAAGGCTTTGAGCTTGCGGATTCAATGGCTTGGGATGCTCATAAGATGCTGGGCGTTCCTCTAATGTTTGCCATGCTATTTGTGAGAGAAGCAGGGCATTTTGATCGTGTATGCAATTTAGGAGACACGTCGTATATTTTTCATGCAGACACAGAAGACAGAGACTTAGGTCCGTATTCGTTGCAATGTGGACGTCGCGTCGATTCGTTCAAATGCTGGCTGGAATATCTCTATTACGGAGAAGCGGGCTTTACGAAGCGAATCAATCGTTTCATGGCCTTGGCTGAACATGCGGAGGCGATTATTCTAGAGACACCAGAATTGGAGCTACAGAGCCACCGCTGGATCAATAATATTTGTTTCCGATTTACCCACCCAGCCATTTCCGACTTAGAAGCGTTTAATCGTGAAGTTAGGAATACGTTGCATCAATCGGGCCAATCCTTTGTGAATGTGGCTTATTTGGATGGGGAGTTTACGATACGCCTCATTATTGCTAATCACGAAATGACGGAGAAAAATATAAACATTTTCTTTAAAGAGTGGCTAACTACTGCTAGGACTCTCTTACCCCAATACCTATAATTATATGTCATTCTTGGAAACCAACATCATTCGAGACGATCAAACATATGATTACTCAAGCGAATTTCAGTGGTTTTTCAACCAATTGCTTGAGGTGAAATCGGGTGATGAGTTTCCTTACGAAAAAGACACCTTTAAGAAACTCCAAGAGCTCATTCAGCAATGCGATAAGCTTGCGTCTGAACTCGAACAACTACCGTTTCATAAGCAGTACAGTCGCAATGTTATTGGCGAGAAAGACAGCTGGAATGCTTTGTTAAGCCGTTGGGAACCTAATGTAGCGTCAAGTGTTCACGGTCACCCCGCTTTAGCTTTTTATTACGTGCTCGAAGGTGAATTTGAGATGGATTTTTATAAAAAGGTTTCAGCAACTGAAGTTAAATTCAGTCACACCAAGCATTTAAAAAAAGGTGACTGTGTGTGGAGTCAAGGTAAGCAAGGTGAGTACGATAATATGATTCACTGTGTGCGCTCTTTGAAGTCGAGTTATTCGCTTCATTTATTTGAAGGCGACCCGCAAAAGGGAGAGGTGTTTAAGATAGCCTGATTTATGGCGCCCTGCGTAATTCCAATTCTGCTTCTCGTATTTGTCAATACGATGAGCTTTTCGATTTTACTCCCCATTTTACCTCAATTGGTGGAAGCCAAGGGTGGGAATGAAGTGGCTTATGGCATTATTTTGTCAGCATTCAGTGCGGCTCAGTTTATTGGCGCACCGCTTTTAGGTCGTTGGAGCGATCTGGTGGGGCGGAAGCGCATTTTAATTATTTCTCAGTTTGGTACGGTTTTAAGTTGGGGCATTTTTGCCGTGGCGTTGTTTTGCTCTCCGGAAACGCTTATTTTTAATGTTTCACTGCCTATTGTTGTGATGGTTTTTGCTCGATTGTGTGATGGGTTAACCGGAGGGAATAATAGCGTGGCTGAGGCTTTGATGACGGACCTCATTCCCAAAGATGAAAAAACCAAGTACTTCGGCTATATGGCGGCTACGTTTGGGATCGGTATGATTACGGGGCCAGCCATTGGCAGTGGCTTATTGGCGCTGCAAGGTTATGAGGCGATTGTTGGGTTTGAAATCATTTTAGGCTTAGTTGTATTGGCCACTATGGGGAAAATGTTACCAGCTGAGACTCATTTTATGGCTAAAAAAGAAGAGGCGCAGAAAGAAGTCTCTCCTTGGTGGCACAATCTCATGATCCATCAGAGAATTGATGAGATGAAATCCAAGGAAAATCGCTTCCTCTTTATTCGGCAGTGGTGGTTTGCCGTCGGGTTTATTGGATTCACCTCGATTTTAATCCTATTTATTGGAGATGAGTTTTTGCTCTCACCTTTGGCGATTGCTGGCGTTTTTTTATTGGTGGGATTGGTTTCGATATTAAACCAAGTGTTTATTCTGCCACGAGTTACCAAACGCTTTGGTGAGTACCGAGTGATTTGCTTTGCTCAGTTCTTATTGGCGTCAGGTCTTGTCGGGTGTGCATTAGCACCGTCTCTGTGGGTGTTTGTTCCCATTTACTTAATCACTCATTTAGGAATCGG
>CALLBE010000138.1 GCA_938001985.1 uncultured Verrucomicrobiales bacterium
AAGCATGAGTTTTATACCGACCTAAAGAGGCATGAAGCCGTTCAGTTTCCTGAAAAGAAAACCTTAGGCGCCTTTGTTTACGCCGCCTTAGTCGGGCATGAGAACGCTTTGGCTTGGCATTCTGATTCCTATGAAATGAAAGAGAAGTCAGTGATCTTGACTTCATCTTGGGAGGATTTGGCGACAGCAAAAAAAGTAGAACAAGCTCTCAAGACTGATTTTACTGATGCTCAAGTGACCCTCAAGGGTAAAGAGGTTCAAATAGAAATTAAGAGATAGTGATTCTTACTTGCCTTCTATTTCGAGTAGGGTTTATTGAAAATCAACAACTATGAAAACGATGATCAAATCATTCTTAATCTTAGCGACCGTGCTAAGTGCAATGTCATTCGCAGCTGGTGGAGGCGCTAAGGCAGAACCTGCTTATGAGGGCTATTCTCAAGTGGCTAAGTTCCCACTGCCTTCGAGTAAATATCACGACCCTTCGGAAGCGGGTTTGTGGGAAGTCCTCAGTTCACGAGCTCAAGAGCAGCCCTTCAATGTCTGGGCGACGGTGATTTTCTTATTAGCGATTTGTCACACCTTTGCCTCAAGTTATTTCCTCAAAATGGGGCATGATATTGAGCATCGTCATGAAGAAAAACTAAAAGCTGAAGGGAAGTGGAACAGTGAAGATCCTAAGAGAAATCCGGTTTCGTTACCAGGGCGCTTCCTTCACTTCTTCGGAGAGGTTGAGGCCATTTTCGGGATTTGGGTGATAGCGCTTGGAATTGCAGCTTCTCAATTCTTTGGGTTTGAAGAGTTCAACCACTACATCTCATCTGACCGTAATTTCACCGAGCCTATGTTTGTGGTCGTGATTATGGCGATTGCAGCCTCTCGTCCTGTTTTGAAAATCTCAGAGCAAATCATGGCCGGTGTTGCTAGCCTAGGCAAAGGGACTCCAACGGCATGGTGGTTGAGTGTTTTAACCGTGGCTCCAATCTTAGGTTCTTTCATTACTGAACCTGCAGCGATGACGATTGGCGCGTCTTTATTGGCTAAAAAGTTTTACAAATATAATCCAAAGCCTCTCTTGGCTTATGCCACCCTAGGTATTCTCTTTGTGAATATTTCTGTAGGCGGAACTTTAACTCACTTTGCCGCGCCTCCTGTGTTGATGGTGGCTAGCGTTTGGGACTGGGGAATGACTGATATGGCTATTAACTTTGGGAGTAAGGCTGTTTTAGGCATCATCATTGCGAATGTGATTTATTTAGCTTACTTTAAGAATCAAATTGCGGCGTTAAGCACTGGATTGGATTCAGACTCAAACCAAAGTGCAGCTTGGGAAGAACGTGAGACAAAGATTCCTCTCTACATCACATTGGTTCACCTCTTCTTCTTAGCGTGGACGGTGTTCTTTGCTCACGACCCGGCCTTCTTCATTGGTGGTTTCTTGGTCTTTGTCGCCTTCACTATCATGACGCAATTCCACCAAAATGAGATTTCCATGAAAGGCCCTCTTTTAGTTGGTTTCTTCTTGGCTGGATTGATTATTCACGGCGGATGCCAAGGCTGGTGGATTGAACCTGTGATTAAAGATCTACAGAAAACACCTTGGATTCTCATGCTAGGTTCTACCTTGCTGACTGCTATTAATGACAATGCGGCGATCACTTACTTGGCTTCTCAGGTTGCTGGAATCACAACGGATGCTAAGTACTTTGTAGTGGCTGGTGCTGTTACAGGTGGAGGTTTGACTGTGATTGCAAATGCACCGAACCCAGCAGGTCAGAGCATCTTATCTAAGTACTTCAAAGGTGGTATTAACCCTCTTGGCTTACTTGGTGGTGCATTGATCCCAACCATCATTGTATACGCTTGCTTTGCTCTGATTCCTCATCAGTTTAAGGATAAAGAACCTCATTTAGATTCGAAAAAAGCACCTTATGCAGAGAAGGTAGAAATCAAAGCTAAGCACTAGATTCCTTAGAAAACTTACAAAAAACGATTTAAAAGCAGGCTACTAAAGCCTGCTTTTTTTCTTTTTAACTTGAATGTGTTTGCCAGAAAGCGATTTCAGTTTTATTTCTAGATGAGAATACCTTAATTCAACTATTTTTTATTATGCCAATTAACATAGAAATGCCAAAGCTTTCGGACACGATGACTGAAGGAACCATTGCCAAGTGGTTGAAGTCAGAAGGAGATGCCATTGAGGTTGGTGACATCATTGCTGAGGTTGAGACCGACAAAGCAACCATGGAGATGGAGGCTTTTGAAGATGGTGTATTGGCTAAGATTTTTGTTCCCGAAGGCGGCCAGTCTGCTGTGGGTAGTGTGATTGCCGTGGTTGCAGAAGAGGATGAGGACTTAGCCTCATTAGATCTTTCAGCGCCTGCTGCTGGAACTTCAAGCGCAGCTCCAGCTGTCGAAGAAGCTGAAGCGACCGAGAATATTGAAGAGTCAGATGCGGAAGAGGTTTCGGTAACACTAGAAAGTGGATCTCGTGTTAAGGCGTCGCCATTGGCTCGTAAAATTGCAAAATCTAAAGGGCTAGACCTATCTTTAATCAAAGGAACAGGTCCTGGTGGTCGTATTGTTAAAGTAGATGTTGAAAAAGCAGAGCAAGCTCCAGCCTCAGCGCCACAAGCAGCAAGCGCTCAAACTTCAAGTATTCAAGGTATCCCAGCGATGCCTGCCACGGCTGAAGACAAAGTCGTTAAGCTGACAAGCATGCGCAAAATCATTGCCGAT
>CALLBE010000139.1 GCA_938001985.1 uncultured Verrucomicrobiales bacterium
ACTTGAGAGTCCCAGCCGGCAAAGTTCTCAGCATTGATTTGCTCATGAATAAACTCCTGTGTTCTTTGTCCCAAGGAACCCGAGCCCGTACTCCCAATCGTGAATCCTAAGGAGCGCAGCGAGGTTTTATTTTTCGCATGCAAAGACATTCCAACACCTAACCACCCCGCATATTGCCGCTGACCTGGTGGGGGTGTTAACGCAAAGACGCTTTCTGAAGTGAATATCAGCTGAGTCAAGGAAGCGCCGTAATTATAAGTCGTTGGACCGCCGTCTTTTGGCAATGAAACGGCTGAAGTCAGCGAACGAAACCACGCAGGAAGCTCTGACTGCTGGCGGTCACTAGAAACCCAAGACAGGCGCAGCCCGTTCGTATAACCATGATCATCTGTTGAAGCTAAAAAATCATTATCCAAGTAAACCGTTAACGTGGAGGCCTTAACTCGCCCCTCCTCGGAAGCCATCCCTACCGTTAAAAACGATAGCAGGGTTAATGCTAATGACTTATATAAAATAAAAGCCAGCCTGGGATTGGAAGGTTTTAGAGACACAAGAATGCACCTAAGCCTAATTCGACCTAAGCAATTATTAAAGGTTATTTTTAATAATTTTAAATGCTCAAACAACAGTAAAAACAAACTTAAATACAAAAAAACCAGCTCTTTTGATTCGAGTTTTTCAATCAACTGATCAACAAAATTAAGACCTAAAACCCACCCCCACAAATCCACCCAAACGATTCTTGAAGAAACACTTACATAAAGTAATTATTTTTTAAAAAATATCAAAAAACGGCTCCTTCTGTTATATTTTCAGCTGGTTTTTTCAATTACACATGATATCAGTACTAGATCATTGGTCTCAGCATAGGTGTTGTCTTTAAGCACAAAAAGCTACAAAAGACCGGTCAGTTAATTTAAAATGCAAACAAAACAGCTCATCATTAAAGCCACCCTTAAGATTCTCTTGGACAAGAGCTTTGAGTCTGTTTCCTTGCGTGACGTTAGCAAGCTAGCCCAGGTTAATTTAGCTTCTATCAGCTACCACTTTGGCAATAAAGAAGGGTTAATCAAAGAGATTTGCTCTCGCATATTAGACCCCATTAATTTGAGACGCATTGAATTGCTTGAACAAGCAATTGAGCGAAACAAAGGTATCGAAAATACGTCACATCGAGAGATTTTCGAAGCTTTTTTAAGACCCATTGTTCTCTTAGATAGTGATGAAATCGACCACGTTTTATTATCTAAACTAGCCGCCTATTTTGCGAACAATAAAGACGTCGACTTTTCTGAAAAATCTGAAGAGATCTACAAGAGACTCTTAATTTCAAATACCAAAGCTCTTTTTATTAAAACGCCAGGAATGAGTGTTGAAGACATCCGAACGCGCTTAATTTTCGCTTCTGGAGCCGCCATGCAGTACTTAACTATTGTCGACAGAGCCACTGCGATGACGAATGAAAAGGACCAAATGACTCATGAGGAGTTACTGGAAAACCTACTAGAGTTTATCCTGCATGGATTTGTGCCTCGCGCTATTGCTGGCAAAAATAAATAAGACAAGCTCCTCTCCCTTTATCCCCGCTTTAACACCTCATCAACTAAGATTCTAGTCGGTGTGTTTAGGTCGATCTCTTTGGCCTCTTCTAGTGTCAGCCATTGGAATTCCTCAGCCTCGTCATTCAAGACAACCTCTCGGCCAGCCTCGATTTCCATGACGTAGTTTAACAACACGAAATGAGCCGGCTTATAAAACTCAGGGTGGTTCACGCAGTCTTGCGAAATCACAAAGGAGCTGCTTGTGACGACTTGATTCGTCTCCTCCAGCACTTCTCGGCTCAACGCCTGCTCAGCTGATTCTCCCAAGTTGATTTTACCGCCCGGAATCCCCCAAAGGTTTTGCCATTTATGAGTTTTTAAAAAGAGATATTTACCATCCTCTCGCTTCAACAGACCACCCACCGTACTGAGCGGGAAAGAACCGTTTTTTTGCAACCAATTAGCAAATTTACCAATATCGGCAAACAGAACATCCGCATTCGCTTCGGCAAGCTCTTGTGGGGTTTGGTACCCAGACCAAAGCCCCACCGAAGTCACGCCATTCGCATTGCCTGTGTCAATATCATGGACCATATCACCGACAAACGCTGTCTCCTGAGCCAGCAGCCCATGATGCTTCATCATCTCAGCCAACTTCTCTTCCTTGTGAGTGATCCCTCCGTAAATCGCCTCAAAGTAATGAGTCCAGCCATACTCCTCTAGCAACTCGACCAAGGCCGGCTCATGAACGGAGCTTAAAATGAATACGCGAATCTTCTGTTGCAGGCACCACTGTAAAAAAGCCTCCGACGCCTCTAGCGGAACCACATGCGCTTCGCTCTTTGCAAAAGCTTCTCTAAAAACCTCCTCCAACTCCTGCGTCGGGGCGTTGGGAATCACATCCTTATACCACTCCGTGTAAGGCAGATAAAACGAGGCCTTAAAAGTCTCACGAGTGAACTCGCTCCCTCCATACGCACGCATCACCGCATTCGTGGCATCCACAACCACCTCCAAATCGTCGGCAATCGTGCCAGACCAGTCTAATACAATATTTTTGAACATCCTCTTGTTAAGCCACTACTAATTTTAAATCCGTGATCCCCTCTCCCGGCAATTCATGTTGAACCGTGCGAAGCAATTGACGCTTGATTTGCTGATAATGAAATTTCATCGATGGCTGCAAAATCGCCACCCTTAAGACCCCTTTGTTAACGGATAATGGACGGGTGTACTTGGCATTCTCACCCCCCACAACGCCTCGCCAAACAGCATTCAAGCGTTCTTCATCGATCCCAGAATTCAGATCAATATTAGCCAACGCCCCCTTCAGGAGACTTCCCGCCGACTTCACACGATAGTCGGTCGGCATTGGCTCATCACCATAAAGCCCACCCTTCCAAGTGGCTTGTTTTCTAAAGAATCGCTGGAAAGGCTTCATAAAAACGGCTAACTATCGCCGTCTTCTCCGATCGCCTCCACTGGGCAACCTTCTAGAGCCTCACGACAAAGCTCAAGCTCTTCGTCATTCTCTGGCTGTTTGAAAAGATAAGAGTAACCCTCATCTTCTTCACGGGTAAAGTTTGCAGGTGCGGTCTCACGGCACAAATCACAGTCAATACACTGACTATCTACATAGAACTTGCCATCAACGTTCTCTGGATTGCGATCTTCTTTATCTGCCATAATAGTTGTGTTTAATTTCTCTAAGATTTAAGGATGTGTAAATGCTTTTTTTAGGAAGATTTGATCTTCATCGGCGCTTCCTCGATCAATCCGTCAGAAGTTTCTTTTTTCAACCTCAATTGACCACAGGCCGCATCGATGTCGTGACCTTTCTCAAATCGTAAGGTCGTGAACACGCCTCGATTGACCAATTCTTTTTCAAATCGGCGGCAGTGAGTCTCGCTCGGACGCTCCCACTCAAGCCCCTCAACCGTGTTGTAAGGGATTAAATTCACCTTCGCGTTGATCTCCTTGGCTCGGCTCGCCAGAACCTTCGCCTCATCTAAATTATCGTTCACATCTTTAATCAAGATGTACTCCAGAGTGATGCGCTGCTTTTTATGCTCATTCCAGTAATTCAAGGCTTTAAACAACTCACTCACGTCCCACTTTTTATTCACAGGCATGATTTTAGAACGAGTCTCGTTCGTCGCCCCATGCAAGGAAATAGCCAGCCTCACCTGTTTAGGAAAATCCGCTAAACGCTGAATCCCCGGCACCACACCTGAGGTTGAGATCGTCAAGCGACGCGCACCAATTCCCAAACCCCAATCAGACGTGATCACCTCCACGCCCTTCAGCAAATTATCAAGATTGGCCATAGGCTCGCCCATCCCCATGAAGACCAAGTTGTTGATTTTTTCGCCCGTGAGCTCCTCCGTCTGAAGAATCTGCTCCGTAATCTCTCCCGCCGTTAAGTTACGGGTGAACCCCGCCAGCCCTGAGGCACAGAACTTACAGCCAAACGCACACCCCACCTGAGACGACACACAAAGCGTCATGCGATCCGAACGCTCCCCATAAAGCGCAGGGTTCGCCGGAATCAAAACCGACTCAACATAGCGACCATCTCTCAGCTTGTATAAAATCTTACGCGTCGTGTCCTTAGACCCCTGAGTCTCCACATGCGTCAGCACTCGCGCATCAAACGCCTCCACCAGCTTCTCACGCAGAGGCTCCGACAGATTGCTCATGGCATCAAACGAGCTGACACGCTTCTTCCAAACCCAATCCAAAACTTGATTCGATCGGAACGCGGTCTCCCCACGCTCTTTCATCCACGCGGTGAGATCTTCTTTGGTTAAACTAGTGATGGACTCTTTCAAAACTCGGAGGCCGATCATTGAAGCACTTGATAAAAAAAACAAGCCGAATCCTCACAACCTCACCTCATTGAATAATTAAAGCAATCAGCACCCACCTAACGAGCCCTTATCATGAACACGCTTAAAATTCATTAGCTTCGTCAATGGATAAATGTTAGTTTCAACACCTGTTATGATTTTTAAGTCTCTAAACTCAAATGCTGAAAAAACTTTTTTAAAATGAAGAGCGTAGTCTTTACTAAACATTGGCCTGAGGAAAAGCTGACACCTTCGCTTATCGTCGAATGGTTTGCATGGTTTAGTTAGTTTCGCTTTGTAATGGACTTCAGTTTAGGAGCTTGGACAGATACAGCTTGGGCTTTAAATTACTTCCTTCCAGACCCATTTTTTGAAGATAACAGCGTATACGACAAATTCATCCCCGTAACAGTACTCTCCGTCGCCTTGAGTGTCCTAGTGATTGTTTTTCGAAAAACACGATCTATTCAGACTAAAATTGTGCATACTCTGTATTTGCT
>CALLBE010000140.1 GCA_938001985.1 uncultured Verrucomicrobiales bacterium
AATTTTGAGAGCACCTTATCGAGTTTGATATCTGGATTTTCAATATACGCCGGCTTGATACAATAATCTCTGATGTTGAGAGCGGAGTCATTCTCTTGTTTGCCCGAAAGCTGGCTCAAGTACATGGAGGTGTCCAAGACCAGTTGTGGTCTGGAAGAGCGGTCAGTGATGATCGCGCGTTTTTCACTATGCTTCCGTAATGATTGGATAAACTCATAATACTTCATGCTATCAAAAGCAGGGAATGCAATTTCATGAGAGCTGTTGGCTTCGTAAGGGAATTTATAGACGGTTTTGGGGTCGACGATTGAGGAAACTTCATCCAAAGGTCTGTCATCTAAATTTAAAAAGTTAATAGCGCCTAAGCCTTCATTTCTTGAAATCTCAGAATCGTGTTCACGGATGTGTTGTTTAATAATGATTTCAATGTCTTTTTCCTCAAAATAATTAGGCCCTTCTTTACCAATCCACTTATCGAGCAGGAAGGAGGTGGGTTTGGCGATGGGGTAGAAAAGGACTTGATAGAATTTGATCAATGGCACAAAGGCTGCACCGACGCGCATGGCGTTTCGTGAAAAATATGCTTGCGGAACGATTTCACCAAAAAAGGTGATAGCCACCGTTGAGAAAAGGAAAGGTCCCCAGACGCCAAATTGAACCAAAGCCGAGTCCGATAATTGTGTTAAAATAACGTTGGCGGCGACATTTCCCCATAAGATAGTGCATAACAAAAGATTCGAATCTTTTCGCATCGCAAGGATTTTGCGAGCGGCTGGTACTCCTTTTTCAGCTTCAGCCTCCAGCCTCAGTCTACCTAAAGAGAAAAATGCTAAGTTTAATCCAGAGAAGGTCGCGGATTGTGTGAGGCAGAGTAATATTCCTAAGAATTGAAGAGTAGAATCGGTTGAGTTCATTAAAAGGGGCTGTCTATTTGTAAAGAAGACAATACTTAGTTGTTTGTTGGCTGAAATTTATTACGACAAGCCCAAAGAATAAAGCCTAATCCTATTAGAACCATAAATAATGAATAAAATTGCCCTTTGGTTAACTCTCCAATGAGTGCAGAGTCTGGTTCACGGTAGGACTCTCCTAGGATGCGGAAGCCTGCGTAGGCAATAAAAAATATTCCAGTCAGGATGCCATCTCTTAGGTTTTTAAACATCATGCGAATGGTGAAAAGTATGAGGAATAATCCCAAGCCTTCCATCGCGGCTTGATATAGCTGAGAGGGGTATCTAGGGACGCAAAACTCTCTCAATATGGATTCAATGGCCGTGTTGGTGCGAGCTTCTTGAATAAGCCAGTTCAGCTGTGTTGCATAAGTATTCGTGCTGAGAGGCTTGAGTGCGTCCGGGACAAAACTCTGAAGTTGGTAGAGAGCTTCCCAACCGCGATCACCACTGTCTTTAGGAACAAACAATTCGCCAGGGAATAACATCCCGGTGTCTTTGTTAGCAACCACCCGACCATAAAGTTCGCCATTGATAAAGTTAGCAATGCGACCAAAAAAGATTCCCAAAGGAGCCACGACACACAACCCGTCACCAATCCCGGTCCAGCTCAGCTTGTGTCTTTTCGCATACCACAAGGTGTAAAGCATCAAGCCGATAATGCCGCCATGGCTGGCCATGCCCCCATCCCAGAACCGAATGAATACAAAAAAGTCATTCATCCATGCATCTAGCCCTTCAGTTGGTAGCCAGTAGAATAAAAAGTAACCTAATCGACCTCCCAGTAAAACGCCAAACAGTCCTCCCATCACGATGAAATTACTGATTTCAGCTTTTGGGATAGGGTAACGGTCAACCTGACGTAAGTATTTTAATAACTCAATAGCTACGATGAAACCCGTTAAGTAAGCCACTCCATACCAGCGAACAGCCAAAGGGCCTAATTCAAAAATAATAGGGTCCCAGTTATGGAAGTAGGTTGAGATGAAGGGCATGTTGAAAAGGTTATGAATTGAGAGAAGCGCTCTGTTCTTCTTCTTTTACAGAACTGTCGTTGAGATCTTCGTTAGCGGTAACGATACCGGCTGTGTCGAGGTCTAAGTTCTCTGAGTAGCTTTTGACCACCTCCAGTAGCTCCGATAATTTGGCTTCTTTTTTGAGATAAAGAGCAGCTTGTTTTTGATTT
The DNA here is from genome assembly GCA_938001985.1 of uncultured Verrucomicrobiales bacterium. GTDB lineage: Bacteria > Verrucomicrobiota > Verrucomicrobiia > Verrucomicrobiales > Akkermansiaceae > CALLBE01. The sequence goes on from CALLBE010000140.1 coordinate 2,137, forward strand.
GTTGCCTTGAGTGATTCAATTTCTTGCTCAAGATCAATATTATTAGTCAGGGAGAGCGCTTGCACTCGGCTGAGTTCTTGTTGTTCCTCGTTGAGGCGAGCGGTTAAGATCTCTAGGTCAGCAATTTCTTTTTGGAGCTCGCGTTTTTCTTTCTCAAAATTAATTTTAACTTCCTCCTCTTTGCCTCGAACGCACAACCACGTCATTAAAGCCCCAATAATCAGACCGACGAACAAGGTGATGTTTACCCATTGGAATAAACCTGACTCGCCCACAGGTAAAACCTGATAGATTTCAGGAGGTGTGGAGAGCTTGATGGAGGAAATATAACTCATGAAGGCGAATCGATCTTGATCTTTTTGCTGTCTGGTCTTGTATAGATGATCTAAGATCTTTTGAAAGAAGCTTTTTCAAATAAAAGATAGACTTCAATACTAAATAAAAAATTATGGCACACACATTACCAAACTTGGGTTATAACCACGATGCGCTTGAGCCTCATATCGACGCTCAAACGATGGAAATTCATCACAGCAAGCACCACAATACTTATGTGGTGAAATTAAATGAAGCCATTGCAGGTACGGAGCTGGAAGGTAAATCACTTCTTGAGCTGGTTGAGGGACTCGGTTCATTACCAGCAGACAAGCAAGGTCCCGTGAGAAATCATGGTGGCGGTCACTTTAACCACAGCCTATTCTGGGAAACACTAACACCAGGTGGCGCTTCTCAGCCATCCGGTGACCTTTTGGCTGCGATCGAAAGTTCTTTTGGTTCTTTTGATGAGTTTAAAAACGCATTTGCTAATGCCGCAGCAACACGATTTGGTTCAGGTTGGGCATGGTTAGTGGTTAAGCAAGATGGCACAGTAGCCGTTACTTCAACAGCGAATCAAGACACACCATTAATGGGTGAGGCGATTGGTGCTGAAAAAGCAACCGCGATTCTTGGCATCGATGTTTGGGAGCACGCTTACTACCTTAACTACCAAAACAGACGCCCTGATTACATCAATGCTTTCTGGAGCGTTGTGAATTGGGATGTAGTGGCTGATAAATTTGCTGCAGCTAAGTAAGCCTAGGTGAGTTCATCTTACTAACTTTTTTAAAAGCTCTCGCTGCGATGGTGGCCAGAGTTTTTTTATACTATAATTTCCAGCGAAGGCGTTTCTTTTTAGGAAAAAACTCTAGATAGCTGTAGTTGGTTACCTTTCCGCTATCAGGATTGATGACCTCACGTTTGAGGCGCTCAATGGTGTAGCGGTCATTTTTTTTCATCACGCTGAGGACTTTGAGACGAGAGATTTTTTTGTTCTGCTTATTAAACCCATCAACTTGCATGAGCGAGCCAGATTCCGGGAGGATGGCAATGTCTAAAAAAGCGTAGGAGCCAAGACTGGTAGGGTTAAAAACCCGAACCACTTGAGCGTGTTGCCCTTTGATTTTTACGTGGCGTATGATTTCAGCCCCCTTATTCCAATAGAGGAAGGGCAAAGTTAAGTCTTCGAGTCTGAAATCTGTATTGCCAATCTTTTGCGTGTATTGGCTGGAGGCCAGTCTTTGTTTTTTTCCACCGCTGGTGAGTTTCCAAGCTTGTTGATCGGCCTGGGTGATGGCGATTTGATAAGAGTCTTTTGGCCTGTCTGGATGATTGATATTAATTTCAATCACGCCTTTGTGGGATGAAAACTCAAGCGGTGTTTTTACCCCCTTTTGCCTCAATTGCCCTTCTAGCTCTGTATTTTCTAACGAAATAGCAAGTTTCACTCGATCGAGTAGTTCGCTAGCTGTGTAAGCGGAGAGAGAGGAGCTTAATGTCAAAAGTAGAACCGAAAATACCCTGGTGTATTTTTGTAGGGAAGGCAGGGTATTCATTCCGAATTAGTAGAGGAGTTAGTTGGGATAAAAAGTAAACTGATCGATTTTCACATTTCGGAAAATAGAGCCAATGCGCCCTTTTCCTGCAATCATTTCATCAACAGCCTCCGACCAATCTTCGGTCAGCGTATCCCTTGTTTCAACTAAATCTTCAGAGCTTTTGAGAGGCTCCATTAAGTCAGCCCAAATGTCGGGATTGTTGAGTTCCATTTCCTTAACAATCTTGAAGGTGTCGCTGTTTAACGTGGCGATGGTGAGGACGACTGCGGAAGCTCGATTCAAATCGAGAGAATCGTCATCTTTTTTAACCAAGCCCTGAGTGCCTTGGTTGCGGTTGTCTGTTATGTTTTTCTGAACAAACCGGATATCAAATTTGATCACACCATCGAATATTTTATTGATGAATTGAGGGTCTAACTTGCTAGGGAAACTGTGCTCTTTCTCTTGAGAATCCTCTTTTTGAAGAAACACATTGGCTTGGTCTGAAAAGACCAGGTTTCCTTTTTTAATGTCCACTTGAGGTGTGGATGCAAAAACAGTGCCAATACTGCCTTTATACAAGGAGCCCTTGTCCACGAAGTAATGAACGAGAGAAATGTCGCGAAGGTTTCGGCCAACTTCTTGGTAGGCTGGTTTTCTTACATAAAAAGAGATTTGATCATTCTCAGAGGAATTGCCTTTTTTTATCCAAAAGGGTGCATTGTAGGCCTTTAGTGATTGTCGTAGGTCGTCTTGAAGCGTTGTTGATATCGTTCCTGCTACAACCTGCTGGTCAACTTTAGCATCTACACGGGCTATTATTTTAGTCACCCTGGATACGATCGTCATGGTTGCTGTTAAGATACCTGCAATCAATGCTACAGAGACCAGTACTTCAGCAAGAGTGAAGCCAGCTAAGGGTTTTTTAATCATAGTTTTATGGGATAATTGGGCTTACTAATTGGAAATATTCTTCCTTGCCGTTATAGCGGGTCTGGGCACTTTTATTTTTAGAGGCAGGCCAAAGAGTCTCGATGCGAACATGGTAGTTTTTAAAACGACCGTCACCGCCTTGTTTCGGGTAAACAAAGACCTTAACGTCAAAGTCGTTGGCGGTTGGTTTTTGACCGTCGGTTAGTTTTTTGCCTGTATTGGAAAGACCCCAAATGGTGAACTTAGTCTCGCCACCACCAGAGACTGGAACTTTAAAGCGCTCGGAGGGGCCTCCCTTGTAATCTCCCGATAAAAAAGAAGCGCGATTGTCTCGGATCAATTCTTCAACATCAATGGCTACGGCCTTTGAGATCGAAGCGGCCTTGGTTTTCATAGACAAGTC
>CALLBE010000141.1 GCA_938001985.1 uncultured Verrucomicrobiales bacterium
GCCTTCTCGCTTCAAGGTTGTTTGAGCCTTGGCATTGGAGTCTAAAATCTTAGGTTTTCCAGTTGTTGAATCAGACTCATCTGTTTGGCTCATCGCAGGGGATGTTTCCACGGATGGTTGAGTTTCTACATCAATTGCGGCTTTCTTGGCTTTTCGCTTCGGTTTCGCTGACTTGATGAGTTCATCTTCAGTTGGAGCTGACGCCAAGGCGGGACGAGATGAGGAAGAAAGAGATTCTGAATAACTGCCTGGTGAGGTTGTGGGTCTCGCCGAAGAGTCCTGTTTTTGAGAGATGTTTCTTAACCACTCTGAAATCTTAGCAGCCAATAGTTTCAAAACCACCAAGGGCGTTGAGCCAATTAAGTAAATAGAAGCCGTTGCCAAGAGACAGAGTAAAATAATGGTGGAGCCAACCGTCGCAAATAATTGGAAAAATAGGTACTTACCAATGCCAAGACCAATAAAGCCGCCGGGCCCTGGCATGAGAAACAGTTCACGCATGGTGATGTCGTAGATTTTAAGAATGTGGAGTAGGGAGCAGAGCGAAACCTGCCAAACCGCAGCCCAGATAATAAAATTAAGCGAGAGCCTTTTATTTTTAAACACTCGGCTGAAACCAGCGACTAATAAGGCAATGGGAACAAAGTAAGACGCTTGGCCAAAAACAATAAATAAAGACCACCCTAGAATAATGCCCACTGGGCCGACAAGGTTGGCTCGGTGATTGGGTTCATGAAGGTTGTGAGAGAAGTCTTCTAGAAAGCCAAAGAGCGGGAGGTCGTTGGGTGTGTAGGTGATGACAGAACAGAGGAGGAGTAATCCACTTAATAAGTAGAAAAAGCCCAGCATCTTAATAGAAGGGCTTTTTTGAGTCTCTTTTTCACGACTGCGGCGTCTGCGTGATGGTGGGTCTTTTTTGCCTGGCATAAGTTGTGGTAAACAAATAACAATAAGGGACTAGTGAAGCCAACTATTTTTAAAAAATATAGGTAACTTCCTAGCGAAATAACGAAGGGGGATCGTTGATTAGACGATGTCTAATAGGTCACTCAATTGAGTGATGTAGTGCTTGGCTTTTGCCTTCACTTTTTCCCGTGGAGTGAAGCCGCCAAAACCAATGAACTTAGAAACGTGCTCTTGGGTTTCTAAATCAGAAACGCCATCGCCAACCATGACTGAAGTCTCTGGTTGATATTTTTCTAGGAGCTGATGAATGATTTCAGGTTTTCCGCCATTTCTGGTGGTTGGGTAACGCTCATCAAAACCTTGGTAAGAGCCATCTGCATTGAAAAAAAGAGGAACCGCTTCAATGTGAGCGATGTTTAAATGCGCTGCAAACGGTTGAATCACGTTGCTGAATCCACCAGAGAGAATCACGACATCCCAGCCCTCTTTTTGTAAGGTGGCGATGGTCTCTTTTGCCGAGGATTCTATTTTTTGGATGTAAAGTTGTCCGACTTCTTGGCAGAGGGCTTCTGTTGGTTGAATCAAATCCAAGCGCTTCGCAAAGACATCCGCAATGGGGACACTGCCATCCATGGCGTCATTGGTGAGCTGAACACATTGGTTGAACACATCGGCCCCTTTAGCGCGAGCCAGTTCGTCAACACCTTCAATTTCAGAAAGGGTGGAGTCGCAATCAAAGACAATTAGTTTACTCATAGGGTTGGTAGATTTGAATCTTTATAAAGTCGAGGTTCGTAAGCTTTTTATGAACAAGCGATTACAGCTGGTCCAATACACCGTTAATGAACTTAGATGAGTTTTGAGTTGAGTATTTTTTAGCCAACTCAATCCAATCATTCATGACGTAGGAGCGTTCCTCTTTGGTGTGTAGAAGCTCATAGCCTCCTAGTATCAAGATAGAGGTTTCGATTATATCAAGACGGTCTTCACTGAAGTTTTTAACCAAGGGTAATACTTTTTCTGAAACCGAAGTGTTATTCGCGATCACTTTGTTAAAGAACGTTAGGATCTGCTCACGCTCTTCAGCTATTTTCAACGCTTTTTTATGGATCCCCTGGAACTGCTCGTGCTCATTGTATGTTTCAGGAGTTGCCACTAAAAGAACTCGGCTGAGAGGCGTTGCTGTTTGACTGATTAATGAGAAAAACTCGCTGAAATCCTCTAAAAGAACAGGAAGGTCGAGTAGCTCTGTCTTAAGCTGTCTTTCATAAAGAGAAAGGTGCTTGGCATGCTCAAGGCTGGCGTCGTTGAGAGCTTTGAGCTTGGTCTTCTCCTCTTGGTTACTCGCGCTTTTGAGTTTTTTAATTTCAACTAAAGACTGGGCAAATAAGTGACCTGAGGCCAACCATTGTGATAACACGGTTAGTAGACTTGCGCTGTTCTTGACTACCTTGATTTGAGGTAAGGTAAGCTCAACTTGATCTTCAACTTTACTCAGGTTGTTGAGAAATGGTGTGGCCTGAGTTAAGATCCATTTAGCAATGGGTGAGTACAAAGCCTCGCGTTGAGGTTCTTGAGTTAAATGGAAAAAACGTTCGGCTACATTTTCAGGTAACTCATCATCAGCTAACTGATAGGCATAAAAAAGCTGTAAAGTGTTTTCACGTAGCTGACGTTGATTTGACATAAAGCATTACGGTTTTAAAAGGAATTTGGAGTAAAAAGCCAGAGAAAACCTAAGTTAATTTCATGGTGTGGCTTCCTTTAAAGAAATCGGAGCTAGTCATGCGACGCCCACCTTCGGGCTGAAGCTGGGTGATTTCGAGTAAATCGGTGCCGGTTTGGATGCAGAATTTGTCATCTTGAGCGACAACTGAACCCGGCTCCAAGCCTGATTCTCCAGACACAATAGCTGTTTGAGGAAATACCTTAAGGCGTTTCTGCTTACCTTTATTATCAATAAAAGTGGTGAACGTGCCAGGCCAAGGGTGATAGGCTCGAATGCGCCTTTCAATTTCCTCGGCAGGGCGACTCCAGTCAATCTCCCCATGATGGCGTAAGAGTTTAGAAATATAGGTAACTTGAGATTCGTCCTGGGGTGTGCGTGTGCCAGTCCCTTGTTCAAACTGCTCTAATCCTTCTAGTAAGCAGTCTGGTCCCAGCCTTGCTAATTCATCATGCAGTTCCCCAGCGGTTGTTTGAGGAGAGATCTCGCATTTTTTTTGCAGAATGATATCACCAGCGTCCAAGGCTTTCACCACATGCATTAAGGTCATGCCAGATTCCAGATCACCTGAGTCAATGGCGGCCTGAATGCAGGCGGCGCCTCGATATTTTGGTAAAAGGGATGCATGCAGGTTTACAATAGCCGTGTTGGGCACATTGATTAAGTCCTGTGTTAATATTTGACCGTAGGCAATCACGATGATGACATCAGGAGCTAAAGCTTTGATCCCATCAATAAAGCTGGGATCGCTGGCCTTCTCAGGTTGCCAGATGTCGAGATTGTGCTGTTGTGCGATGGTTTTAATAGCAGGCGCTGTTAAAACCTGTTTGCGACCCACGGGCTTATCGGGCTGAGTCACCAGGCCTAGAATTTCGTGGGTAGAATTTAAAACAGCTTCAAAAGAGGGGATGGCAATATCCCCAGTTGCCATAAAAAGAACTCGCATGCTTTGAGTGGTTACTTACGCATTGTTCAAAGAGCGGTAGGCCTTTGAATCTTTAATG
>CALLBE010000142.1 GCA_938001985.1 uncultured Verrucomicrobiales bacterium
TGGCTTTTGCGTTTTCCTTTATCTTTTTTAAAGGGTTTTCGCTCTTATTACCGGTTAAGGTAAAACCTCTACCAGCTGTCGTGACTCAAGAAGAAACCACACCTCCGCCAACTCCCGCCTTCCAAATAAACTACCTAACCGAGGAGCTAGAAAGCAAAACACTACACCAACTCAATCACTTCATCGCCGAGTATCGCCCCAAGCCTCAACTAACATCACCTCCATTAAAGATTTCCGCTCCATCATTGCAGCCATCACCATTATCCAGATTGAAGCCCATCACCATAATCCCCTCGCCTCGTAAAACTCAAGCCCCTCTAACGCCAAAAGAAGATCCCTTAATCAACAATCTTTTGGATGATTTTATTTCGTCAAAATAACTCCATGTATTTTCTCACATTTATTCTCAAAATTTTAGGGGTTAAAAAAACAAAAAAAACACTCCTTTGCCGTATTTGCAAAGGCGCGTTTCCATACAACTCAAATAAACGCTTACAAGAGTGCCCCGCTTGTCACAGCTTAAACACAACTGATTAACCCCACCCAACTTTTCCAATCTTTACCTTATTTTAATACCGCATGAACTCTGCATCAAAAGTACGCACACGCTTCGCTCCATCACCGACTGGATATCTACACGTTGGAGGCGCCAGAACCGCTCTCTACAATTGGCTGTTTGCTAAACAAAACAATGGCGATTTTATTCTCCGCGTGGAAGACACGGACAAAGAACGTAACACCGAAGCCTCTCTCAATATCATTACTGAAAACCTCAGCTGGCTAGGTCTAGACTGGGATGAAGGTCCGAATAAGGAAGGCTCTGTAGGCCCTTATTTCCAAAGCCAACGAAATGACATCTACGATAGTTATTTTGAAAAACTAGTTCAAGCCGATCGCGTCTACGAACAGGACGGCGCTTGGTGGTTCCGCTTTGAGAGAAAACCCATCACCTTCCAAGACGCTATCTGTGGCGAAATCACCATCGATTACCGCAATGAAGACAACACCCCTGACATGGCCATCAAGCGCTCAGACGGGTCTTATGTTTTCCATTTCGTGAACGTCGTTGACGACCTCACCATGGAGATTTCTCATGTACTTCGCGGAGAAGACCACCTCATGAACACTCCCAAGCATCTTCAGCTTTTTGAAGCCTTGGGAGAAACACCACCCGTCTATGGCCACATCCCATTAATTCTCAATCAAGATGGGTCTAAAATGTCAAAAAGCAGCGAAGGTGCTTCCGTTCATGAATACGCAGAAACTGGCTTCCTCTCCGAAGCGGTACTAAACTTCTTTGCCCTCCTTGGCTGGTCGTCAAAATCAGATGAAGAGATTTTTTCACTCAACACCTTGGTTGAAAAATTCTCTCTCGATGGAATCAACAGAGCTCCTGCAAAATTTGACATGGAAAAATGCCTCTGGATGAACCAACAGCATTTGATGAATTTAGAGCCAGATAACTTCGCTCAAGTTGCCTCCTCTTTTTTAAACCAATCCTCTGACTTCAAGGCAACCATCTCTCCTGAGCTACTCACCTCTGTTCAGGAAAAGATTAAGGTCCTCAGCGACATCGCCCCTCTCCTAAGCTTCTTATTCTCTGATGACTTCTCATGCGATGAAAAGGCAAAAGGCAAGCTAGCTGGCAATGACGAAGCGATTGAGTTGCTCACCGCTTTAGCCGATAAATTCAAAGCTCTGGAAACATGGTCTGCAGATGCAGCTAAAGAAGCGATGAAGGAAACCGCCAAAGATGCAGGTCTAAAAGTGGGTAAAATCATGTTGCCGTGCCGCATTGCTCTCTCAGGAATGACTGGTGGCATTGACCTTGGCGTCATCCTAGAAACGCTAGGTAAAGACTCCTGTGTGTCTCGTCTCTTATCGATCAAACAACGCCTCAGTTAATTGCTTCATGTCTGAAAAAAGTATTTTCGAACGAATTATCGAGAGAGAGATCCCGTGTTCGTTAGTTTATGAAGACGAGCATTGCATCGCCTTTCACGACATCGAGCCACAGGCGCCCGTTCATATTCTTTTAGTGCCAAAAAAACGAATCAACCGAATCGAAAAAGCAACCGCTGAGGATCAAACCCTCTTGGGTCACCTCATGCTTAAAGTGGGTGAAATCGCAAGGCAAGAGCAGTTCGCTGAAAGAGGCTTCCGCACCGTGATCAATAATGGGGAAAACGGAGGAGAAACCGTCCCTCACCTGCACATTCATATCTTAGCGGAGAGAAAGCTTCAGTGGCCTCCGGGTTAAGACAGCTGAATTACTACCTCTTCTATAGTCTATAGCCATGACGCTACCCATCGAGCTTCATAAAACTGAGATTCAATCGGCCATGCAAGGCGACGCCCCTCGGCTCGTCATCGCGGCTCCAACGGGGTCAGGGAAGTCCACCTTAGTGCCGACATTTATCTTAGAAGCCAAGGATTGGGAAGGTCTCATCATCGTGATTCAACCGCGACGCATTGCGGCCAGACTCGTGGCGACAAGAGTGGCCCAGCTGCAAGGAACTAAACTCGGCGATAAAGTGGGTTACATCGTCAGGCATGAGAAGAAAGTCTCAGCGAACTCCAAGGTGATTTTCATGACGGATGGGGTGCTAATGAGATGGCTAATGGAAGACCCTTCTCTGAGGGAAGTGAGTGCAATTGTTTTTGATGAATTCCATGAGCGCCGGATTGACAGCGACTTAGCACTGGCTTTCTCAAAAAAACTACAAAACTCCGAGCGCCCCGATCTCGCCATCATTGCGATGTCCGCGACGATTTCCACGGAATTAATCACAGCTTATTTACCTTCGTGTCAAACCATACAGACTGAGGGTCGAAGCTTTCCTGTCACCAAGGTTTTCCGCCCCATCTCTCCTTCGACATCTCAAAACCAACGAGGGCAATCCACACCCATCTGGGAATCGATTAAGGCGTTGAGTAAAGAAGTGGTAAAG
>CALLBE010000143.1 GCA_938001985.1 uncultured Verrucomicrobiales bacterium
GAGTCTTTTGATAACTTTCTTGCGCTTGGAAGTGTTGCAGCGTGCCAACAGGGTAAGGGTTTTCACCCTGGGCGATTGGCTGCTTTATACAACTGCTGAGAAGCCGCGCAATGATGGCTAAGCTTAGATAGTGAATGGGTGAGGTCATGAAAAACTGTTATCTTAATCTAGTGAGGAAATCAATTTTTAATTAGCTAAGGCCTTCTAGTTCAGCCTCTAAAATGTCATCCCAAAGCTGGCGTTTGCGAATAACTTTGTAATCGTCGCCGGTGACTAGAATCTCTGTCGGTAGGCCTCGCGTGTTGTAATTGGAGGCCATGACGAAGCCGTAAGCTCCAGCCGAGAACAGGGCGTAGTGATCACCTGCTTGTAAATTAGCCACGTCTCTGTTCTGGCAGAAGAAATCACCTGTTTCGCAGATAGGTCCGACAACATCGGCGTTGATGGCGTCTTTTTCTAAATCTTCGTTTAACGCGTGAATTTCATGGAACCCTTCATATAAGGCTGGGCGAATCAAATCGTTCATGCCTGCATCAACGACTTTGAATGTTTTGGCATTTCCTTTTTTCTCGTAAAGGCACTTCGTTAAAAGAACACCTGCATTACCAGCGATGTAACGGCCGGGTTCAACTAGTATTTTTAGACCCAATTTTTTCAAAACAGGAGTCACTTTTTGCGCGTAAAGCTCTGCTGTTAATGGGCGCTCATCCTCGCTTTGACTATCCCACCAAGCTTGGTCACCTGACTCAAGAGCAGGATCATAGACGATGCCGATGCCGCCGCCGATTGAAAAGAACTCAATGTTGTAGAGATCTTTTAGCTTTTGAGCAATCGGAGCTACTTTTTCAACCGCTTCTACGAATGGTTTAACATCCGTAAGCTGTGAACCAATGTGCATTTGAAGCCCGTGGAGCTTAATGTTTTTAAAATTGGTGTGGGCGTTTTTGTAAGCGTCTTCAATGAACTCAAAATCAACACCAAACTTGTTCTCGGATTTTCCTGTAGAGATATACTTGTGTGTTTTTGCATCGACATTTGGGTTCACTCGAATGGCAACTTGAGCCACCTTGTTTAGCTCGCCTGCAATGTCATTGATGAAAGACAGCTCCTCTAGGGATTCAACGTTGAAGGAGTAGATTTCATGCTGAAGGGCAAACTCGATTTCCTCACGGGTTTTACCAACGCCTGCAAACGTACATTTCTTCGGGTCTCCACCAGCCTTGATCACTCGATATAATTCGCCAGCAGACACGATATCAAAGCCAGCGCCTTCCTTGGCGAGGAGTTGTAAGATAGATAGGTTTGAATTCGCTTTTACCGCGTAAGCCACTTCGTGGTCGAGCTCGCTGAGTGCAGAATCAAGGTTTCTATAATTGTTTAAAATAGTGGCTCCCGAATATACATAAGTAGGGGTTCCTTGCTCGGCGGCAATTGTCTCTAAGCTTACATTCTCGCAAGCTAGGGATCCATTATTGTATTTGAAGTGATGCATTTATCTTTATTTCTCAAGGGTTGGAGGATAGGTCGAGACATTTTTAAAAGAACTGCCCCGCTTTATTCCTCGTTAAGCGTTACTTTTTATTGGGGTTGATGTAGATTTTGATCTCTGCGTTTTTATCCCCCAGCAGTGTTTGGGCTCTAAGTAAGGCATTTCTAGTGGATAGATTTGGGTTTTGATTATCAACTAAGAAGAGGTTGGATTCGCCTTTGCTGCGGTCCGTGCCTTCTTGAACCGTTTTTAGAACGCCTGATTTTTTCAACACACGATAAACCTCGCGAGTGGCTCCACTGATTAAAACAAAGCGGTCACGTTTTCGTAAAAACTGAATCAGCTCTTCGAGTGCAATCACGCTGGTTGCGTCTAAGTGGCGGGCGTTTTTCAATCTCAAGACCACGCAGGCAATATCAGGTTCATGAACCAGGCGTTTCATTTGGTTTTGGAAAAGCTCAGCGGCGCCAAAGAATAATGAGCCTTCGACATGCACGATTGAAATCGCCTTGTCCTCTTTTTTAGCCTGTCCCAATTGTTTAAGCTGTCCACCGTTATCAAAAGTGTATTCCACCATGTCTGGACGACTGACTTTTCTTAAAAACAATCCAACAGATATGGCGACCCCAATAAAAATAGCCACATGAAGCGGCGCAAACAAGGCGGTGATAAAGGTGATGATTAATACGGCGCCATCGGCAAACGTGGTGCGCAAGCAAATCCCAATCAGTCGTGGGTTAAAGAGGGAGAGCGCAATTGCAATGACCAGTGAAGAAAGTACAGCTTTGGGGATGTAAGCCGTTAGCGGGAAAAAGGCTAACGCAAACACAGCGGCTAAAGAAGCGGCTCCACTGATCCAAGAGGACATGCGAGTCACAGCCCCAGATGTGTAGTTGAGTGCTGAGCGGGTGAGAGAGCCTGAAGAGGGCATGCCTGCAAAAAAACCAGTGGCTAAGTTGGAGACTCCAACCGCAAGCGTGTCTTGGTTGACGTCCGAGTGAGTGCCTGCCTTCGATGCCAGAGATTTGGCCATGCTTGTGTTTTCCAGCATGGCGAGAAAGGCGACTGCGATAGCAATGGTTAAGATCTCACTGAAATCGTTGAAGATATTAGTGCCTAATATTTTACCACCTTGAGGGGCTAAGTCGGATAGGTTGAAGGCTGAGAATTTAGCCAGATTGGCGATTCCAGATTCTGGCCACGTCGCTGAAATAAAGGAAACCGCTGCAGTGGCTAAAATGAGGACAATGGCGAAGGCGGGTAACTTTTTAAAATACTTTTTAA
>CALLBE010000144.1 GCA_938001985.1 uncultured Verrucomicrobiales bacterium
AGAGATTAGCGGTTTAGTTTAAAATGGTACTCCCTACAGGATTCGAACCTGTGACCTACTGATTAGAAGTCAGTTGCTCTATCCAGCTGAGCTAAGGAAGCATTTGGTCCATCAAGAAACCAAAGTCAGTATTCAAAGGCAAGTCAGAAAGTCGTATTTTTTATTTTTTTATGCTTGGTTAAGTGAGTTATCTTTTTGAATGTATTCTCATGTCTTTAGCAGCTAAAGTCCTCTTTGTTTGTACCGGTAATACGTGCCGCAGTCCAATGGCGGAGGGTTTATTTAAAAAGTTTGTTAAGGATCAAGGGGTTGCCTCGATTGAGGTTTTAGGTTCTTGTGGTGTCGCAACCGATGATGGCTACCCAATGAGCACTGAGACCGCTACGATTTTGGACAAAGCAGACGCGGCTTTGCCTGCTTTTGAAAGTTCGGTGGTGAGAGCTTCTTTATTAGAAGAGGCGACGCATGTGTTTGCCATGACTCAAGATCACTTGGATTTATTACTATTAAATTTTCCTACATACGCTGAGAAGTGTTACCTAATGAGAGGGCTGTTGCCGGCTCATGAATCCTTGGGTAATGACATTCCAGACCCCATTGGTTGGGGAGAAGCGGCGTATGAAGAGACCGCTTGTTTCATCGAAGAGGCAATGCCAACCATTATTGACTTGATTGACCCATCAAAGAAAACATCTTAATTTTACTTACCTAATTCATCATGAGCTATATTACTAAACGAATCTGCGTTGGAGCAGACCACGGCGCTTTAGACTTAAAAAATACGGTTAAGCAGTACCTAGAGTCAAAAGGACTGGAAGTTGTTGATCACGGAACTCACACCAGTGACTCTTGTGATTATTCAGATTTCGCCAACGAAATTTCACAAGACATCGCTTTAGGCTATGAGGATTTCGGTATTCTTTTCTGCACTTCAGGGATTGGAATGAGTATAGCGGCGAACCGTTTCAGAGGAGTGAGAGCTTCTGTGGTGACGGAAAAACAAGAGACCGTGATGACTCGTAAGCACAATAATGCGAATATCGCGTGCTTGGGTTCTGCTAAAGTATCTCCAGAGCAAGCGATTGAGATCGTAGAGGCTTTCTTAACAACTGAGTTTGAGGGTGGTCGTCATCAGCGTCGTTTGGACAAAGGCTCAGGTTCACGCTTGGCTGTTTCAGATCCAGAGATTTTTGATGTTATTACGAAGGAAGAGCAGCGTCAGCGTAATCATATTGAGTTGATTGCTTCTGAAAACTTCACGTCACCAGCAGTGATGGAAGCTCAAGGTTCATTGCTCACGAATAAATATGCAGAAGGTTACCCAGGTAAGCGTTGGTATGGTGGCTGCGAAAACGTGGATGTTGCTGAGTCGCTAGCGATCTCTAGATTGAAGGAGCTATTCGGTGCTGAGCACGCGAATGTTCAGCCTCACTCAGGTTCTCAAGCTAATACAGCTGTTTATTTCTCAGTTTTACAACCAGGTGATAAAATTCTGACGATGGATTTGGCACATGGAGGACACTTGACTCACGGTCACAAGGCGAATTTCTCGGGTCGTTTATACGAAGTGGTTCACTACGGTGTGAATGAAGAGACTGGTCGTATTGATTATGATGCTTTAGAGGCGTTGGCGAAGAGCTCGCAGCCTAAATTAATCACTTGTGGCGCTTCTGCTTATTCAAGAACGATTGATTTCGAAAGAATGGGCCAGATTGCAAAAGCAGTGGGTGCTTACTTATTTGTAGACATGGCTCACATTGCAGGTTTGGTTGCTGGTGGTGTTCACCCAAGTCCAGTTCCTTACGCTGATTTTGTAACGTCGACGACACACAAATCACTCAGAGGTCCTCGTGGCGGTTTCATCTTGTGTAAAGAAGAGTACGCTAAGAAGATTGACGGGCGTGTGTTCCCAGGTGTTCAAGGCGGTCCATTGATGCACGTGATTGCGGCGAAAGCGGTATGCTTTAAAGAAGCGTTGAAGCCTGATTTCAAAGACTACCAAGCACAAATCGTTAAAAATGCTCAAACCATCGCGAATCGTTTAATCGAGCATGGCTTCGAAATCGTTTCCAACGGAACGGACAATCACGTGATGTTGGTTGATCTTCGCTCTAAAGGCGTTACGGGAACAGAAGCGGACGCTTGGTTGGATGAAGCTGGTATTACAATTAATAAGAATGCGATCCCATTCGACACTGGTTCTCCGATGAATCCAAATGGTATTCGTATCGGAACCCCAGCGATCACAACTCGCGGTGTCAAAGAGTGTGGAGCTAAGCAAATCGCAGACTTTATCAACGAAGCGATTGAGACCAAGGGAGATCAAGCGAAGTTGGATGAAATCCGTGCGCGTGTGTTCGCCTTTAACCAAGCTTACAAGCTTCCTCGTTAAGCTTCGTTTTCTGCCTACTTAGTTTTCTAATCCATGACCCTGCAAAAAGCACTTCAGGAGGAATTACAAAAAGCATTGGCTTCGATTATCGAAGACCCAAGCTTAATTCCTGACGGTTTTATCATCCCGGTAAACACCACCAAGGATCTTCAATTCGGCGATTATCAAAGCAATGTTGCGATGATGTTGGGTAAGCGTTTGAAGAAAAATCCGCGTGAATTTGCTCAGCAGCTGGTTGATGCTTTAGAAGACAGTCCTCTGGCCTCTGCTGAAATTGCAGGGCCAGGTTTTTTAAATTTTAGAATTACAGAAGCCGCTTGGCGTCAACAAGCGCTCAATCTGGCAGCAGATTCTCGTTGTGGCGTGCCATTGGAGGAAAACCCGAAGACCATTGTTGTCGATTTTTCTGGTCCTAACGTGGCGAAGCCCATGCACATCGGGCACATTCGCTCCACGATTATTGGGGATTCATTGTCTAAAATCGCTGGTTTCTTAGGGCATCAAGTGATTCGTGATAATCATATTGGGGATTGGGGAACTCAATTCGGTATGATTGTGTACGGTTGGAAGCATTTTTTAAATACGGAAGACTTGGAAAAAGACCCGTTAAAAGAGCTGCTTCGTGTTTATAAAAAAATTAACGACGCTTGCAAGGACGACGCTTCGATAAAGGAGTTGTGTAAAGACGAGTTGGTGAAGCTGCAAGCTGGCGATGCTGAGAACTTGGCGATCTGGGAGCGTTGTGTTGAGGTTTCCAAAGAGGGGCTTCAACGTATTTACGACCGTTTAGACATTAACTTTGATTATTGGTTGGGTGAAAGTGCTTACAACGATGAGCTCAAACCTTTGGTGGAGCAGTTGTGTGAAGCCGGAATTGCTCGTGAAAGTGATGGCGCTGTCTGTGTGTTTTCCGGTGAAACTGAGAAGCCTAAAAATGACCCGTTCAAAATCAACCGCGATGGAGAGTGGCTGGATTTCCCCTTCATGGTTCAAAAGAGTGATGGCGGTTATGGTTATGCAACCACGGATATCGCAACGGTTCTTTATAGGCAAAAGCATTTCAAACCCGACGAGGTTTGGTACGTTGTTGACGCTAGGCAATCAGACCATTTTAGACAACTCTTTGATGTCGCCAATCGATTGGAAGTCTCTACCGAATTAAAGCATATCGCATTTGGGACTATCTTGGGTGATGATAGAAAGCCTTTTAAAACTCGCTCCGGTGAGACCCCTCAGTTGGCGGATGTATTGCAGGAGTCTGTTGATCGTTCGGCTGCTGTTATTGAGGAGAAAAACCCAGATTTAACCGCCGAGGAAAAAGAGGAGATTGCGGAAATCGTAGGGATTGGCGCAGTTAAATTTGCTGAACTTTCGCAGAACCGAGCCAGTGATTATATCTTCAGCTGGGACAAGCTTTTAGCCCTCCAAGGTGACACCGCTCCTTACCTTCAGTACAGCGCGGTTCGCGTGAAGTCTATTTTTAGAAAATTAGCGGAAAAAGGCGGTGCTTATACCGCTCCTGAATCTGTGATTTTGGCAGCTAAAGAAGAGATTCATTTGGTGAGACTATTAAGCCAATTTGGTGAGAATTTACCAAATGTCTTAACGGATTGCCGCCCTAATTTACTATCCACTTATTTGCTAGAACTCGCGAGAGCCTTCCATTCGTTCTTTGAAGCGTGTCCTGTTTTAAAAGACGGGATTGAAGCACCGGTGAGAGATTCTCGACTCTTGCTTTGTGACACCACCGCTAAGACCTTGGAAAAAGGACTGAGCTTATTGGGGATTCAGATTCCGAATAAGATGTAGCCACTCAAGCTCGTTATTAGAAATTAATAGGTAAGGATGAATGACTCGATTAAAACCATAGGCGTGATTGCTGGCAAGGGGGCTTACCCTGAGACGTTCATCGCCGCGGTGAGACGTCAGCCAGAATCCTATCGTATTGTTTTAGTCGCTTTTAAAGGAGAGACCGACCCCGCTTTAGAAGAGAAAGTTGACGCCTGCACTTGGACGAAAGTGGGGCAGTTGAGTAAATTGTTTTCCGCATTCACAAAGGAGAATGTAACGGAAGCTGTCATGGTGGGGCAAATCACCCCCAGCCATTTATTTAATTTGCAGTTGGATATTCGTGCCATGGCGATGTTGGGGCGCTTGAAGGAGAAGAACGCAGAGTCTATTTTTGGAGCCGTAGCTGACGAAGCGGCTAAAGATGGGATTACGATTTTATCTGCATTAACCTTTTTAGAAGACAATTTGGCGCCTTTAGGCCAGATTGCGGGCCCCAAGCCAACAGCAGCTCAAGAGCAAGATGGTGAGTATGGTTTTAATTTAGCTAAAGAGACTAGCCGTTTGGATATTGGACAAAGTGTCGTGGTGCGAGACGGGACAGTTTTGGCCGTTGAGGCCTTTGAAGGCACGAACAAGTGTATTCGCCGAGGTGGGGAGCTGGGAAAAAATAAGCAGTGCCTGTTGGCTAAGGTTTCAAAACCCAATCAAGATTTGAGGTTCGATGTCCCGGTTATCGGTCCAGACACCATTCGTAATTGTGCGGAAGCCGGTATTAAAGCGGTGGTTGTAGAAGCTCAAAAAACACTGATCTTGGAAGCGGATCTTTTAGAGAAGTTAGCCCAGAAGCATAAGATTGCTGTTTTTGGTAAATAGGGTTTAGCTTCAGAATATTCTAGCCTATCTTTTAATTTACATCTTAAGTTTTAATTATGTCGACACCACTTAGCCAATTGCCTGACTCATCTGGTCATTATGGAGAATATGGAGGGATGTTCCTTCCAGAAACCTTAATGGCTCCAATGCTTGAGTTAGAGCAGTCTTATCTGGAGGCTAAAAACGACCCGACCTTCCAAGCGGAGTTGGATGATTTGTTAATGAATTTCTGTGGGCGTCCCACGCCGTTATACTTTGCGGAGCGTTGGACGGAGAAGCTAGGTGGCGCTAAGATTTACTTAAAGCGTGAGGACTTGCTTCACACAGGAGCTCATAAGATCAACAACGCTATTGGTCAGGTTTTATTAGCAAAACGCATTGGTAAAAAACGTATCATTGCGGAAACCGGGGCGGGTCAACATGGCGTGGCTACGGCTGCCGTGTGTGCAAGGTTCGGTCTGGAGTGCGTGATTTATATGGGGGCGGTTGATATGGAGAGACAATCGCTCAATGTTGCTCGTATGCGCTTAATGGGTGCTGAAGTTCGTGCAGTAACTGCTGGGCAAGCAACGTTGAAAGAGGCCGTGAACGAAGCCTTGAGAGATTGGGTGGCGAGTGTTGAGGACACGCATTATATTTTGGGCTCAGCATTGGGTGCTCATCCATTCCCAATGATGGTTCGTGATTTCCACCGTGTCATTGGTTTGGAAGCGAGAGAGCAGATTTTAGAGAAAGAGGGCAGACTGCCTGATTTACTAGTGGCTTGTGTGGGCGGTGGGTCGAATGCGATTGGTCTGTTTCATCCGTTCTTAGAGGACAAAGATGTTGATATGGTTGGTGTTGAGGCCGGTGGCGCTGGTATTAAACCGGAGCAACACGCGGCTCGATTCCAAGGAGGTAAGTTGGGTGTTTTACAGGGTTCAAAAACATGGCTTCTAGCTGATGATGACGGTCAAATTCAGCTCACACACTCCATCAGTGCTGGGCTTGATTATGCGGCAGTAGGTCCTGAACATGCGAATTTAAAGGCTTTGGATCGAGCTGATTACGAATACGCGACTGATGAGGAAGCGCTCAATGCCTTTAGAGAAATGGCAGAGACTGAAGGCATTTTGCCAGCTCTAGAGAGTTCTCATGCGATGGCTTATGTGGCAAAAATCGCCCCGACGTTATCCAAAGATACCATCATCATTGCAAACATGTCTGGACGTGGTGATAAGGACGTGGAGCAAGCCTCTGAGTATTTGTTACATGGTAAACCGATTTCGGAAGCCATGGAGATTGCTCAGAATCTTTAGAGTGTGCTTAGATTCGCCCTCTGAAGGCTCTTAATCTCATTTTATTATACCAGTGAAATCGACGACCCGAAATAAAGAAATACCATCTGGATGGAAGCTTCCTGAGGAAATCACAAAAAGGCTGGGTTCTCGTAGTGGTAAGCAACGTGTGATTGCGGAAAACGATCACATACTGATAATTTTACACAAAGTTCCTAAAAAGAATGAGAGTAAGCGCAAAAGCCTGTTTTTTTGGAGAGACCCTTCAGGCGAATGGAAAGCCTCCGAAAGTGGGGACCCGTTTCAAGTTCTCGATAAGCATCTAGAGAGTTATGCAAAAGTGGAGTCCGATCTTGATGCTTTGTACGATAAGGCAGTAAAGGCCCAAGACTTTTTTATACTACTAGAAAATATCACGCCTGTTGAGCGCGCTATCAAAAACACGGATGCAACCTTACAGAGTGCGCGAGAGCTTGCTGGTGAGATTTTTATCAACTACCGAGATCGAGCTCACGAATTGAATAGAAATATTAGCCTTCTTTATACTCATAGTAAGAATGGCTTGGATTATGCGATTGCGAAAAGAACTGAGGAGCAATCAGAAATTCAAGAGCAGGCGTTGATCGCAGGTCACCGATTGAATGTTATCATGGCTCTCTTTTTACCCATTACTGCCGTGGCGAGTTTATTGGGGATGAATATACCTCACGGCCTTGAGAACTCATCTACGAATGTGTTTTGGTCGATTGTGATTGTTTCGGGTTTATTGGGTTTGGTCATGAGAAGTTGGGTCCTTAGAAAACCCAAAGCGAAGTCTGCGTCTAAGCAGGTGAGTGGCAAATTAACAAAACCTCATGCCAAGAGAATGGGCAACCGAAGTTATTAGGGCGCGATTTTTTAGTCGGAAAGGTTAGAACGAACCATAGCTGAGATTATCTTGGAGGCTGAGTTATAATTTTTAAAAGTTGGTAAGAATTTAAGTTCCTAAGAATCGCTCTTTCCATTCGGCTTTCATCAAGCCGTAGTCATTATTCGGGAAAAAAGATTTTCGGTGTTTAGCAATCCAATTGTAACCTAAATCTCTAGCTGCTCGAGGAATCAAACAGACTAAGTTGATTAAGATCGTTTTCGAGGGATACAGCGTTTTCATAATTTTACTCCATGCTGTGCTTTTTGAATAAACCCGCTCCTCTTCCAGGTAGTAAACAGTGTCATGTGTAATCGTAACGCCATAGTGGGAGAGAATGGGTTGGGCCGTTTCGCTCGCTAACGAACAGAACATGAGCTTAGCCTCTGTATCTTCCTTCAGAATCCAAGTGACTGTTCGGTTGCAAAATCCACACTCTTTATTATAGAAGATAATGGGTTTATTCATATTTAACTCATTCATTATATTTTCAGTAAATACTGAAAATATAAATTTAAAAAGAAGAATATAAAAAAATCAAGAGGAGTTTTCTAATCTATGCTGTTAATAAGAGGCTTTCTAGCCTTGCCGGTAGGTAAGTGGTGAGGTGCTTATTTGGAAAAATAAAGGGGACTTTCTGGGGGGTGGTTTCTCGGGAATGAGCGCTTGGTGTTAATTTCATCGCAATTCCATGGCTTTAAAAAACACTTGTGAATTTTAGTGAATAATGTTCATTTCTAAAGTTGTGCCATTAGACGATATTCGCATTAAAATCGACGCCATTGATCAACAGTTGATTCAGTTATTTGCTGAACGCGCAGAGTTGGTTCATGAGGTGGGTGTCGTTAAGAAAAGAGAGGGTTTGCAGATTTATGCGCCTGAGCGAGAGGATGCCCTTTTGCAAAAGCTGGCTAAGATGAATAGAGAGGCCGGCAGTTCTTTGCCTGAGAAGTCGATTCGAGCTATTTATCGTGAAATCATGTCAGCGGCTCTGGCTTTAGAAGATGAGCTGAAGATCGCTTATTTAGGACCTAAGGGCTCGTGGACACACCAAGCGTCGGTTAAGAAATTTGGGCATTCTGTTGATTATTTACCGAAGGCAAACTTTACGGAGATTTTTGATGACGTGGCTCGTGGTAAAGCCAGCTATGGAGTGGTGCCAATTGAGAACTCAACGGAAGGCGCCGTGACGCATACCTTGGATTTATTTGTTTCCTCGCCTTTAAAGATTTGTGCTCAGATTCTGTTGAGAATTGAAAACTGCTTAATGGCGAACACCAGTCGCGATAAAATTAAGACCTTGGTTTCTCACCCTCAGGTGTTTGGTCAGTGTCGTGATTGGATTATTACGAATTTCCCAGACGCCGATTTAGTTGAAACCTCCTCGACAGCTAAGGCTGCTCAAATTGCGGTGGAAAAAGCAGATGAAGGAGTAGCCGCGATGGGCGGGATGCTTTCAGCGGAGCTTTATGGACTGAATGTATTGGAAAAATCCGTTCAAGATTGCACGACCAACACGACCAGATTCTTCATTGTAGGTGAGAAAGATTGTCCAAAAACAGGGAATGATCGCACCTCTATTCTCTTTGCCCTGCATGATAGACCGGGAGCATTGGTCAATGCGTTGAGAGTTTTCGAGCCTTTTGGTATCAATTTATCAAAAATCGAATCACGCCCCTCGAAGCAAAAAGAGTGGGAGTATATATTCTACGCTGATTTGGAAGGGCATGTGGAGGATGAGAATGTTTCCTCTGCGATTAAAGAACTGGAGAGCCACTGCTCCTTGCTTAAAATTTTGGGTAGCTACCCAACTGTCACTGTTGCCACGGACTCATGAAGATTGTTCAAGGGATTTTAACGATTTCAATCGTTTGTTTATTAACGTCCTGCGTCAAAGACTCACATTCATTAAAGTGGGATTGGAGAGAAGGGCACTTAACTTATCATCAGATAGCGATGGAGGAAGTGGGGCGCTATGGACGCGCTTTGCTTTACATAACGCCTAGAGATTATAAACGCTACTGTCCTCGCTATCCTGAGCTCACACCTCAACAACGCCAGTTTTTTTGGGCTTCTTTGATATCATCCATTGCGAGGCATGAAAGCAGTCATAAGACCGAAAGTGCTTATCAAGAGGATATTTTAAATAGTGCTGGTAATAAGGTGATGAGCCGAGGCTTGTTGCAGATGTCTTTTGAAAGTGCTCGCTACTACAACCCAGCTTTGAAGCGTCCCGAGGAGTTGCATGACCCAAGAACTAATATCCGAACGGGTGTCTTGGCTGTAAAAAAATGGGTGACAACAGATGGGGTCATTGGCGTTCAAGAGTCGAATGGGAAATGGAAGGGCGCGGCTCGTTACTGGAGCACGTTGAGAACTAACTGGAAAAGTGAAGAGATCCGATCCTGGTTGCTCTCTATTGAATATTAATCGTTTAAGTATTAATCATGGAACGAAAATCCGCCATTCATGCGTTGCAAGCGCAGGTTAAGAAGCAATTGGAGACAGCTCAAAATGCCTTCAAAGCCTCTCGCTCAACAGTGACCAGTGATGAAAGTAAACAAGAGGGGAAGTACGATACGAGAGGATTGGAAGAGTCGTACCTCGCTCATGGGCTTTCACAAAAAATCAATGACTTCGAAGAAATTGAGGTGTTTTTAGAATCTTGCTTAATGGCAGAACCTAGCACGGAAGTGGTTTTAGGTAGCTTGGTTCAGGGGCGTTTGAATAATGAGAGTGTTGCCTACTTACTTGCGCCCAAAGGAGGCGGGCTGGAGGCCTTGGTGTCGGAAGTTGAAGTGACTGTGGTGACGCCAGAATCCCCATTAGGGAGCCAGTTGTTGACTTTAAAAGCAGGCCAGACGACGTCGACGCCAGCTGTTTACATCACTTCCGTTTCATGATTCTTA
Source organism: uncultured Verrucomicrobiales bacterium (assembly GCA_938001985.1). GTDB lineage: Bacteria > Verrucomicrobiota > Verrucomicrobiia > Verrucomicrobiales > Akkermansiaceae > CALLBE01. The sequence continues at coordinate 10,150 of CALLBE010000144.1, forward strand.
GAAATCACGCTAATCACTAGATAAAACCCCGATGCTTGTAGAAGAAGTTCCCTCACACACGCCTGAAGAAATCACGATTCGATTGAGTTTTGATACGGCCCAACAATTGCAGGCGATGCTCGCGAATGATGTTCGGCATTTGAATGAATTGGAAAATAAATTTTCCGTTCAGACGGTGACAAGAGACGCTTGGGTGCAGGTTTCCGGAGAGATTGAATCCCTTGAAATCATTCAGCGAGGCTTTTGGGATTTAGAAAAAACACTGAAGGCTGGCGGCACCATCTTTTTGAGAGATTTCAGGCTGGCTTTTGAACTCGCTTCAAGCACGAATGGCTTAACGTTGACCGAGATGTCCAGTTTGAAGCTGGAGGGGATGAAAGGTAAAAAAGCGGTGGTGCCCCGAACGCCTCAGCAGTTGCATTATTTACAGCAAATGCTGGCGAATGATGTGGTGTTTGGTTTAGGTCCAGCGGGGACGGGTAAGACGTATTTGGCAATGGCGATGGCGCTTTCTTTACTTAAGAAAAAGGAAGTGAAGCGTATTATTCTAGCGAGACCAGCAGTCGAAGCAGGTGAAGCCCTTGGGTTCTTGCCAGGTGATCTGAAGGAAAAAGTGGAGCCTTATTTAAGACCCATGTACGATGCCTTGAATGACATGGTTCATTACGAAGAGTCTGAGCGTTTGCTAGAGGAGGGAATTATTGAGAGTGCCCCGTTGGCTTACATGCGAGGGCGTACCTTGAGTCAGGCCTTTGTGATTTTAGATGAAGCTCAGAATACGACTGAGGAGCAAATGTTCATGTTGCTCACCCGTATTGGCGAGGGTTCTCGCTGTGTGATTACGGGTGATACGTCTCAAATTGATTTAAAAACCAATGTTCGTTCAGGCCTCTTGGAGGCTCAAGTGGCTCTAGGAACCACAGAGGGCGTTGGGTTTGTTGAGTTTGATACAGAAGATGTGGTCAGGCATCCTGTGGTCGCTCGGATTATTCGTGATTACGAGAGTCACCGCTCTCACTAGCCTTGTCGTTTCATCCTTGATGAGATCAAGAGGCTCTATTTTTCATTCAATTTAATTGAAGTTGTAGAAAACAGTTGAACCGCTTCAGGTAAAAGATTAAGCCAACTGGTATTTAAGTCATTATGTTCGGTTGGATTAAAGAAGAGTTTCAGAATTTAGATCAGGTTAAGAAAGATATTTTATCTGGTGTCACCGTGGCCCTGTTGTTGGTGCCAGAAGCGATTGCATTTTCATTCATTGCTGGAGTGAACCCTATGGTGGGTTTGTGGTCTGCGGTGTTTGTGGGTTTAATTACGGCCGCATTTGGTGGACGACCTGGAATGATCTGTGGGGCGACGGGGGCGATTGCTATTGTGGCGTCGAAGGCCTTTTTGCTTGGTAAAAACACAGCCTTTGAGGCGTTAAAAGCTGGAGAAGATTTAGCGGGGAAGACACCTGATGATCTCGGTTTACAGTATTTAGTTGCCGCTTTATTATTTGCAGGGGTGATTCAAGCTGTCATTGGTTTTGCTAAGCTGGGGCGTTATATTCGTTTGATACCACACACCGTAATGATGGGTTTTGTTAACGGTTTGGCCATTGTGATCGCATTGGGTCAGTTACTCTTCTTTAAATCAAAAGTATCTTTCGATAGTGAAGGTAAGATGGTCTCTGAGTGGCTTCCGATGGATCAAATCGGCATCATGCTCGGTTTGATTGTCCTCACGATGGCGATTATTTTCTACCTTCCAAGGCTTACTAAAATGGTACCGCCGAGTTTAGTGGCGATTATTTTAGTATTTATTCTCACGCTTTTCATTGATGGTTCTAGAGATATTAAGGGGATTTTGGTGATGCTCACAGGAGAGGCTAAGATCGACAGCTCGCTTCCAGGCTTCACGGATTTATCAATGATTCCGTGGTTAGACCTTGGTTTTTACCAGGCCTTGCTACCGATTTCATTGACGATTGCCATGGTGGGGTTGATTGAGTCCTTACTGACGCTCCAGTTGATTGATGAGATCACAGAAACACGTGGTAAAGGCAACCGTGAGTGTGTGGCTCAAGGCGCGGCTAACATCCTCTCAGGCTTGTTTGGGGGCATGGGTGGCTGTGCTACGATTGGGCAGTCATTGATTAATATGAAGAATGGCGGACGTGGTCGTCTCTCAGGTATTGTGGGTGCATTGACTTTATTTTTACTCATTATTTTTGGTTCAGACGTGATCATGAGTATTCCCGTGGCAGCTTTAGTGGGTGTGATGTTCATGATTGTGATCAACACGTTTGAGTGGTCGACCTTCAAGGCAATTGGCAAAGTGGGAACTTCGGAAATCTTAGTGGTGTTGGCGGTGACTTTGGTGACCGTGTTTATGCACAACTTGGCGATGGCAGTCTTGGTTGGTGTGGTTCTATCAGCCTTGGTGTTTGCCGTGAAGAGCTCACGTCACGTGACGGTTACATTGCATAAAGATACGCCTGAAGAGCGTATTTACAGTGTTTCTGGTTTGATTTACTTTGCCTCGGTAGCCGATTTTGTCGGTAAGTTCGAAGCCAAGTCTGATGTGAAAAACATTGTGATCGATTTTGCTGAAGCTCGTGTCTGTGACTTCTCTGCTTTAGAAGCCTTGAGTGCTTTAGGTGAACGTTACAAAAAATCAGGTAAGAGCTTGAAGTTGAGGCATCTTTCGACCGAGTGTCAAACGATGCTGACCAAGGCGGATAGCTTAGTGAATATTGAGACGCTCCCTGATGACCCGACGTATTCGGTGGCAAGACTCAGAAGCGAAAAAAGTACGATTGTTTAATTTTTAAAAGAATATGGCTTTACCGATCAAAGGCAGCTTTTTGCTCGCTCATTATGATGTTCAATACCGTTGGTGTATTCGAAGCATAGGCACGCACACGGAACTGAGTATTGAGAAAACAGAGTTTCATGACGGTCAATTACTCGTGGTGAGATGTCCTAAAGTTTTTAACCCTGATTTTGTGGTGCAAGCCATTGACCAGGCTCTTGTGTTTGGTTGGACCGGATCGTCTACAGGCAATAAGCAAAAGGATTATCATTGTATTATAAGCCAAAAAGGCCGCTTGAGGTTGCCTGACGCTGAATAGTAAACCTATTTGATACTGTTGATGCTATGGATGATTTACCAAAAGAGATTCATCAGAAGGTTCAAAAGCTAGCAGCTAAAGGCGATTCCTTTGCGGATAGAGACCGTTTTGAAGACGCCTTGCCTATCTATGAAGCGGCCTTGGAATTGCTGCCGGGAGAAGCCTCCGATTGGGAAGCTGGGCTATGGCTCATCGCTGCTATTGGAGACGCGCTGTTTCATTCTGAGAGGTTTGAAGAAGCAGTAGAGAGACTGGCCTCTTTTTCAGAAAGTGAATTGGCGGTTAACTCTGCATTTTTCCAACTCAGATGGGGGCAGTGTTTGCTAAAAGTAGGGAAGACTGATGAAGCTGCTATCGCCCTGAAGCAAGCCCATGCAATTGAAGGGGATTCTATTTTTGAAGAAGAAGACCCTGAGTATCTAGCTTTTTTTGAAGAAAGCGCTTAAGCCCTCTTTTTAAGGCACTTGGTTTTACTTTAGTGGTCGCACCCAGATATTACGATATTCGATAGGGTCTCGGTGCCACTGGAGTCGAATGGGTGCTTTTTCTGGATGTGTTTCAGGGTATTTAAAAACTCTTCTCCATTTCGTGGGGCCGTAGAATTGCTGATGATTGTGAATAACGACACCATTATGAATCACTGTGATGTAAGCAGGTGAAATGAGTTTTTTACCGTCATATCGGGGCGCTTTGAAGAAAATATCATAACTCTGCCAAGACCCTTGAGGCAGTGAAGCATTTACAGAAGGCGGGGTTTGACCATAGAGAGCTCCAGCCTGACCATCTGCATAGGTGAGATTGTCATGGCTTTCAAGAATCTGAACTTCATAAAGGTTCATGAGAAAAATTCCACTGTTACCTCCTGACTGTCCCTTAACTTTCCGTCCTGCAGGAACACGCCATTCGAGGTGGAGCTGACAATCGGCAAATTCTCTTTTGGTGAGATTGTCTTTTGGGGAAGCAATCATGACGCCATCTTTCACCCGCCACGGTTGAGTCCATTCTGATGTTCCTTTGCCATTAAATAAAACAATGGCATCGCTAGGAGCAGGTGTCGTTATGGGTTTGTCTACTTTGACCTTAGGGGGCAACGGGCGTGTTTTATCATGTACCGTATAGTTACTCCAAGGTTGCTTTGCGGTTGGTAGGATAGCGGTAGCTAAACCTGATAGCAGAACAATGGAAAGAATACTGGGGGATAGCACGGGGGGAAGCTGCATTTTATTGAATCAGCAGAGCTGCTTTTTCTAATAGTTCTGGGATTTTATCTAATTGGTCGCCGGCGCCACGTGCCATTTCTGGCTTGCCGCCTCCACGAGCTCCAATAATAGGCGCCAGTTCTTGAACCAGTTTACCAGCTTGGAAGGTGTCGGTA
>CALLBE010000145.1 GCA_938001985.1 uncultured Verrucomicrobiales bacterium
GCAGTCCAGGAATATCTACCCTCATGCGATGCTGGAATATTCACGGCAGCAGTCTCCGACTATCGAGTTAAAAACAGCTCAGCCCAAAAGCTTAAAAAAGACCCCAACAATGAGGAGCTCCAACTCAGCCTGATCAAAAACCCTGATATCCTAGGGAACGCTCGACGTTATTTCTCAAAACCACTCGTAGGCTTTGCGGCAGAAACGGAAAACGTGATCGAAAACGCACAGAAAAAACTCTCAAGCAAAGGCTGCGATTTAATCGTAGCCAATGACGTCTCTCGTGACGATATTGGCTTCAACACAGACGAGAACCAAGCCACCTTTATTTACCCTGATCGGATTGAGCCTTTGGAAAAAATGAGCAAAGACGATCTAGGGCTACAAATTGTAGGTGCAACGAAAGAACTTATTTACCTATCGACTGCATAAAGGAAATGGTCGAGCAAGCGATTCGAGTCTTTCCAAATTTGATTCGGATTACGGAACAAATCGCCTGAGCCCAAACAAACCACAATAAGGCTACGCTCTCCAGCGCTCGCCTTAGAAACCAAACACCTACCTGCGGCTTTTGTATACCCAGTCTTCAGCCCTTCACAATCACGCCTCGTCACGAGCAGCTGATTCGTATTGGGCAAATACTTAGCTGAACCATCACCTCTTTCAAAGAGAACCCCCTTCTGTCTACAAAGCTGAGCAATCAAGGGGTCTTGCTGAACATAAAAAGCCAATCTAGCTATATCTCGTGCCGTCGAATGCTGAGCCGCCAAATCAACCGTCAATCCATGAGGATTCGCAAAGCGAGTCTGGCTCATCCCCAATCTCAACGCCTCTTGATTCATCAACTCCACAAATTCTCGAGGTGATCCCGTATTCTTTTTAGCAATAACGAGCGCAGCGTCATTCGCACTTTTGATAAGAAGAGGCGGCAGCAACTCTCTCAGAGTGTACCTATCCCCGATCTCAAACTCAATCTGACTCCCTGGAATCCCAATATCACCCTCCTGAATCTCATATTCATATTCCAAAGGTATGGTCTTAACCGCCACAAGCGCCGTCATCAGCTTCTGTACCGAAGCGACAGCTCGACGTTGGTTGGCATTTTTTTCATAAACAACCGCCCCTGTTTTTGCATCAATAACACAAACTGACTTAGCCCCCACTACCGGCACAACACCAGAACCCGACTCTCTCTCTGAACCAAGAAAATCCGGAGAACCATCTTCAACTTGAGACGTTGGCACAGGATATCGAGCGACCGAACCACAACTTGTTAACAATACAACTAAGATCAATGCGCTCCACATCCTCATACCCATCTCCTAACCTACTCTCTATTGGATAACGATAAAAAACATTCCCGTTTTTTACAAAAAAACTCCACCTTCATTAAACCCATTCCTTGAATTCATTGATCTGGAGTTTGACTTCTATTATAAATTCAGATTAGATTCCGAGGATGTGTTTTAAAACAAATCATTTTAAACCCATACTCTCTCGAGGATTCACTATCATTGAGTTACTAGCCGTGATTTCTATCATGGTGATCATTGTGAGTTTCACAATCCCCGCTATGCAGAGCAGCGTCAAGCGAACCTCTGACAAACTCACCAGTGCCAAAACCTATATCAGCGTCTTTGAAAAAGCGCGCTTAGAAGCCATGGTTAAGCAATCGTTTGTGTGGGTTGAAATCGAACGCCTGCAAGAACTCCCTGAGCGCTACCGATTCTCTACTTGGAGATCTCCGGACCGAACGGATGGGCGTGACATTGAGGGCGGTGGCTTTATCGTCCCAACGAAAAAGTCTGATAAATCTGATTCACATTTAATTAGAATAGGTCGCCCCAAGGTTTTTGAAAAAATAAGCCTAGACGCTGAATTAAAAACCAAAGACTACTATGACTTTAGAGATTTAGAATTTAATACTGAAAACGAAGCGAGAACCTTCCTTGTATTCAGTCCAAAAGGGGTTTGCTTTTCACCCAAGTTAACCGAAGTTAATTACGGAGCTTCAAGAGTCGCACCTAATGTGGCTAACCCACAAACACTATCAGAACAGGAAACAATCCCCGTACCTCAGCTTATCTCTATTAGCATCACCCAAGGCAAAGGACCTAAGGCAAAAACTGAATACCTGAGGATTAGTGGTTCAACATCTCTCGCCGCTGTTGCGGACCAAAGCCTAGCGGACGAATTTGAACTTAAAACAGAATAAACCTTAGATGATAAAATCTCATAAAGCACAAGGGTTCACCCTCACCGAAGTCTTAATTGCAGTTAGCATTATCAGCTTGGCTATCTTAGCTGTATTCTCCGTACTACCTAATGCCGCCAATAGCACTCAAGACTTGTCTATGAAAACCAAGGCCGCTTCTATTTCAAAGGCCGTAGCCATTGATGTTGAAGAATTGATTCGAGACAACCGCGCTTCTTTTTTATCGGGAGATTACAAGGGAGGCCCATCCGAGCGCTTTAAAGTCCCAGTCTCTGGTGGTGGCGAGACTAAGTTTACCATTTGGGGGCTTTCCAATACGGGCAAAAAACTAACCGACGGTCAAAAACCAACCGCCAACGACTTTGACGTTAAGGTCTTTGTTTACCCGAAACAAGGCGGTGACGGTCGTTTTAAAAACTACCATATTCGCATCGAGACTCTTTGGCCTGCCTCTAAAAATAAAAGTGCCCAGACCCGCTATAACGGCAAGGAAGAATATTTCCAATTAGTAAGCCCAATTATCCCATATAACTATGATTAAAAAACCCTTAGCTGGCTTCACTCTTGCTGAAGTACTGGTCTCTGTAGCATTGATTGCAGGTATCTTAACAGCAACCATGACGATCGTATCCAGGGTGACTAAAATAAT
>CALLBE010000146.1 GCA_938001985.1 uncultured Verrucomicrobiales bacterium
ATTACCAGCGCCAAGCTTTATCACGAAACCGCTGATCATATCTTTGTTCATGCTGGGCTGGAACCTAATCTGCCTGTATCTGAGCAAGATTCCGAAACCTATTACTACAAACGCTTTTACGAAGCAGAGCCGCATCAATCAGGCAAGCCCTACATCTGTGGACACACCATTCAAGGAGACTTACCAACAAATCAAGGTTATGCCATCTGCTTAGACACCTGTGCCTATGGCGGCGGTTGGTTAACCGCGCTAGAAGTTGGGACAGACCGCTGTTGGCAAACCAATGAGCAGGGACAATCCAGACAAATCACAATTTAATAAAACCAGCACTCATGAACTTTCTATTTGAAATCCCTCAACACCTGAGCAAATGGCTTTCCAGCTTTGACCTATGGCAACAGAACTCACTTCTTATCTTAGGGGTGTTGGGGACTGCAGCCTTCTTTTACTGGCTCACCAGCACAATTCTACTCAGCCAGATCAAGCGAGCGGTTGACGCCTCTAAAACACATTATGATGACGCCCTTTATGAAGTGGGGTTTTTCCAAAAGCTAACCCTCCTAGTACCGGTCGTCATCATCCAGTGGGGCAGCGAGTTAATCTCGAAACGTGAGTTTGAATACCTAGACGCCTTATGGATTGGTCGATTGGCTGAGGCTTATTTCATCATCGTTATTATTCAGATCCTCTTCTCACTGCTTAACTTCACGGAGCAGTACGTCTTTGAAAGGAAGGTTTCTAAGTCAGTTCCTATTCGCTCATTTGTCCAAGTTTTAAAAATCCTGATCACTCTCTTCGGTGGAATCTACCTGATCTCTGTTCTGACTCAGGTTCAAACTCTTGAGATCTTCACCAGTCTTGGTGCTTTAACCGCCATCATTCTCCTTATTTTCAAGGATTCAATACTGGGTTTTGTTGCAGGCATTCAAATTGCCATGAACGATTTAGTGCGTCGTGGAGATTGGATCGAAATGCCAAAATACGGAGCGGATGGAGATATTATTGAAGTCGCTCTCACAACGGTCAAGGTGCGTAACTTTGATAAAACAATCACCTCAATCCCAACCGTGGCTCTCATTAATGAAGGCTTTAAAAACTGGAGAGGCATGTCCAGCAGTGGACTTCGCCGTATCAAGCGCAGTCTTTTGATTGATCTGACTTCCGTTCGCTTTTTAACCACAGAGGAAATTGAAAAATTTGAGAAAACACCTCGCTTACACGCCCACTTCCAATCGAAGATTAAAGAAATTGGAGATCAGCATGCTAAAAGCTCAAACGGCTACACGCCCTTGCAAAAGCGGGCATTGACAAACTTAGGAACCTTCAGAGCTTACTTAGTCGGCTACCTTTCAGAACTGAAAGATATTGATGAAACCTCTACCTTATTGGTACGTCAAAAAGAGGCCACTTCTCAAGGCGTTGGCATTGAAATCTATGCCTTCAGTAAAGACAATCGTTGGGTTGAGTATGAGGGGCTACAAAGCGATATTTTTGATCATATCTACGCCGTACTTCCTGAGTTTGGTTTGAAGGCTTTTCAAAGTGCCACGCACTGGGAATAGTACAACCGTACTCGGCATTGGCTTAGATCAAATCAGCCAGTGCTTCCTTAATAGCGGGGTATTTAAAGGCGTAACCAGATTCTGTTGCCTTCTTCGGCGCTATGTTCTGGCTACCGAGAACAACCTCAGCAAACTCACCCAATACAATTCTCAGTGCCCAAGTGGGGGCTGGGAGTACTGTTGGACGCTTAAGTAGCTGCCCCAGGGCCTTAGTTAAAGTGATATTCCTACACGGTTCAGGCGCCACTGCATTCATGGGACCTTGAACTTCAGAGGTTTTAATTGCATGAATATAAAGCCCAACCACGTCCTCAAGATGAACCCAAGGCATCCACTGTTGACCCGAACCTAAAGGTCCGCCTAACCCTAATTTAAAAACACTCAGCATGCGTTTCCAAGCGCTGCCTTCTTTTCCAAAAACAAGCCCTAGGCGAGGAAAAACCACTCGAATCCCTAGAGCCTCTGCTTTCTTAGCTTCAGCCTCCCAATCAAGACATAAATCACCCAAAAAGCTAGGAACAGCGGCTGAGGATTCATCAAAAATATGAGATTCGTGAGAACCGTACAAAGCCACCCCTGAGGTATTAATCAGAGTAGAAGGGCGGTTTTCAGGTTTCATCTTTTCTAAAGCGTTCACCAACTGCTGGGTTTGATCCACTCGGCTTGAGACGAGAACCTTTTTATAATCATCAGACCATCGTGTATCAATAGGCTGCCCTGCTAAATTGATAATGGCATCGAGACCGCTTAAGTCAGGGCTTTCATTCCAAACACGCCAACCCTCCTTCTGGCTTCTTGAAAAAGGAATAACCGTAAACCCCTCTCGATTCAGGCCTGCAGAAATCGCATTCCCTAAAAACCCAGACGCTCCGATAATTCCCACTCGCATGTAAATACCATGATACATGTTGAGCTCAAAAACTCAAATTTTAATGCCTGAGCATTGTTTTCTTTTTTAGAAGAATACACTGGACATATTTATTTTTTCTGTTCTAATATTCATCCTTCTATCGCCCAGATGGTGGAACTGGTAGACACGTGTGATTTAGGCTCACATGCCGCAAGGTGTGCAGGTTCGACTCCTGTTCTGGGTACCATTTGATAAGAGCGAGATTTTCATTGAAAGTCTCGCTCTTTCCTTTTCTAAGAATCGCTTGATTATCACGGTCTTTTACTTTTTTCAGAAAAAGCCTTGGGTTGATGCTGCGAACAATGAATTTATCTGAATGCTAAGCGCCCAGTATGAAGATAACTTGGGCTCAATAGGGCTACTATTCTGAAAAAATAAAAAGCCTCCAATCCTTTTAGGAAGGATTGGAGGCGTAAAGAAAATGGTAGCACGGAGGTGATTTGAACACCCGATTCAATTCAACCCAATTAAAGCTATAGTAATAAACGAAACTACAATAATCACAGACAATCACAGATAGAGCTGGACAATAATAACAATCACGTTTTAATCACAGTGTGGCCACTATTTATAGACGCAGTGAGGAAAGTAAATATTGGTGGTGTTCATTTTACATCCTCGATGACGATGGCAAGAGAAAGCAGATTAGGAAGCCTACAAAAGAGACAAGTAAAAAAACAGCCTTCGAGAAAGCACAAACAATTGAACGTGATTACAAAAACACTCTAGGTGCTGGAGATGAAAAAAGCAGAAAAATATTATCCCTACTAAAAAAGGCTTCTCTCCTTGCCATTAATGGGGATCTCAATGCACACAAGGCCCAAGAGACCTTATCTGCTATTCTGGAAGTCTCAACAGGTGAAAAGCTTAAAAGCTACTCCATTAAAACATGGTGTTTAGAGTGGCTAGAAACTCGAAAACTACATGTGAAGGCCAGTACCTATGCATTTTATAGAGGAGCAATTAACTCTTTCATTACATACTTGGGGAAACGTGCTGAAGCAAAACTACATAGCCTAAGTAAAATGGAAATTGAGTGTTTTCGAAAATCCATACTAGAGCGAGGCAGAACCTCAAAAACTGCTAATCATTACATGACAGCACTATCTTCATGCCTTGAAGACGCAGTTAATGAAAGCTTC
>CALLBE010000147.1 GCA_938001985.1 uncultured Verrucomicrobiales bacterium
GGCGTCGGCATGTAATGCTTGGAAATGAAGGCCGGCTCAACCTCTGAGGTCTCGTCATAATCTTTTTCATCCAAGCACAAGCGATTGAACTTCACTTGAATATCTCGTCTCCGAATCGTGCGCTTCCCTCGCAGCGCATCAATCGACTGCTTCAGCAATTGGCAGTAAAGGTCAAACCCCACCGCGGCAATATGCCCAGACTGCTTGGTTCCCAATAAACTCCCCGCACCCCGTATCTCAAGGTCGCGCATCGCGATTTTAAACCCCGATCCCAGCTCCGTGTATTGCTTAATCGCGTTGATACGCTTGCGAGCATCGCCAGCGGTCACTTGGTCCTGTGGAAGCAATAACAAGGCGTGAGCCTGCTGGTCGCTTCGCCCAACTCGCCCTCGGAGTTGGTACAAGTCAGCCAAACCAAAGCGATCCGCTCGATCAATAATAATGGTGTTCGCATTAGGAATATCAACGCCTGTTTCAATGATGGTGGTCGCCAAAAGTATGTCAGCCTCATGATCGACAAAGGTCCGCATCACGGACTCGAGCTCATCCTTTGGCATTTGCCCATGCCCGATCAAAATCCGGGCGGACGGCATGAGCTTGGCCAAGGTGTCTCTCATGGCTTCAATCGTCTGCACTCGGTTGTGTAAGAAGAAAACCTGCCCCCCTCTTGCGATTTCTCGTGTGGCGTATTCCTCAATCAATCGCTCTTCGTAACTCGCGATCTTCGTCTTCACCGGGATTCGATTCGGCGGAGGCGTATCAATGGTCGATAAATCTCGGGCCCCCATCAATGAGAGATACAAAGTCCGTGGAATGGGTGTCGCCGAGAGCGTCATCATGTCCACTTGGCGGAAACGATCCTTGAGTTTTTCCTTATGCTTAACCCCGAAGCGCTGCTCCTCATCCACAACCACTAAGCCTAAGTTCTTATAGCTGATTTTATCCGACAGAATACGGTGCGTTCCGATCACAATATCAACCGAGCCATCCATCAGCCCCTTTTCCGTCTCCCTAATTTCCGAAGGCTTTCTAAAACGGTTTAACAAATCGATACGCAAGGGATAATTCGACATCCTCGCTCTGAAGTTACGCCAATGCTGTTCGGCCAAAACCGTCGTGGGCACTAACACCACCACTTGGCGGCCTCCCGTAGCGGCCTTGAACGCAGCTCGAATAGCCACTTCAGTCTTACCAAAGCCCACATCGCCACAAATCAATCGATCCATGGGTTTTTGGCATTCCATGTCAGCCTTAACATCCTCAATAGACTCCAGCTGGTCTGGGGTCTCTCGGTATGGGAACGCTTGCTCAAACTCAAACATCCAAGGCGAGTCCGGCGGGTGCGGATCACAAGGAACGGCTTCTCGCTCTGCCTGCAAATGCAACAGCTGAGCCGCATAATCGTAGATGGATTTTTCCGTCTTTCTACGCGCTCGACTCCAGCTCGCATCGCCGAGTTTACTCAACTTCGGCGTGCCTCCTCCCATGCCAATATACTTAGCGAGGAGATGAGCCTTATTGACGGACACCGATAAAATAGCCTTGTCGGCGTACTCGATCAGAATCAAATCAGGATCCTCTTTAGAAATCCCTAAATAGCGGCCAATGCCATATTCTAAATGAACAATCAGCTCATCCGGCTCCAAGTCCTCGATCTGGCTTTGAACCGTCAACTTCCGCTGATCATCCAAGCTCTTGCTCATTCGGTTCGCGTGAGTGCTTTTGAAACGGCCAAACACCTCGTCCACTGACAACACCGCCACCTTGGCTTCCGGAATCACAAACCCCTCCCAGAAATCCCCTTCAACAAAGGAGAGCTGGCTGCTTTGTTTTTTACTTAAATTGAGTATTTCTAAAAAACGCTTCTGATCATTCTCATCACTCGCAATCGCCGTGATTTTCCACTCCGAAGCAATCCATTGGGCAATCTGATCCTTGATCTGATATTGCCTCGCTTCGCTCTGCACAAAATCACCAGGATTGACCACGCCCAGAGGCGTCGTTCCAAAACTGAGGTCTGGCTCAGGACAATTCTGAGGAACGTCCTCAAAAACCTTTAAATGCGCGAGCTTATCACTCTCAGTATCGGTTAAAACAACGGCAGACTCTTGCGTGCAGGATTCGAAAGTGAGAAGCGCTCCCTTATCAGCCAGAGCCTCAGCCAAGGACATCTCCAAGTTGATATGGTCGAATAAGATACGAGCACTCGAGACCTCTCCCGTGCTGTTTTGAGTGTTGAGATCGAAGCGGCGAATAGACTCCAGCTCATTGTCAAAAAAATCCAGTCGAATAGGCGCGGATTCGTTCAATGGAAAAATATCCACAATCCCACCTCGAGCCGCCACCTGCTGAGGGGCGTAAATTTGATCCACTCGCTCAAACCCCTGCCCAACCGCATGGGTTACAATATCATCGGGCTCAATAATTTGCGAAACCTGATAAGTCGTTACCTTGTCATCCAGATCGTTCAAGTTAGGTAATTGCCACTTCAACGATTCAGGCGTGGTTAATAAAACCAAAGGTTCGGAGCCTTTTTCCAAATGCACCAACAACTCAGGCGGGTAAGCATCGCCACCTTGCTCGTACAAATCGGATAAAAAAACCGTTGAGTTAACACCCAATGTCGACAACTCAGCATGGTAACGCTTGAGGTTTTTTTCCGTAGAATCGATCACCCATAAGAGCTTCCCTTGATAATCGGGGTGATTAAAAATCGAAGAAATAATAAAACTCCGAGCCGCCAGAGGAATGTTATACAAGCAACGCTCTGCAGACAGCTGCTGCCTGAGACTCGAAAAAACGTCTTCGGAATGAAGGGCGGTGATCATCATTCTAAAAGCCCCTTAGAAAAAGCTCATTTGATTCGGGTCCTTTGGCAACGGCGGCCCCTTTGGAGCAACCTTGGTTGCGTTTTTAGGCTTTGAAGGCTTGATCGAAACCTCAGGACTTTCATTAAACTCAAGCTCGTGAAGAATAGACTTGGCTCGTTCTAAAATCACATTGGGAACGCCCGCTAAACGAGCCACTTGAATCCCGTAAGAACGATCCGCCGTGCCTTCTAATATTTTTCTTAAGAAAATAATCTCCTCATTCCACTCCTTAACCGCAACGTAGTAATTACGGATCGCTGGCCTTTCTTCCGATAGCGCTGTCATCTCATGATAATGCGTGGCGAAGAGGCTTCTCGCTTGGATGACGTCATGTAGATACTCAGCCACTGACCAAGCAATCGACAGCCCGTCATAGGTGGCGGTGCCTCGACCAATCTCATCGAGAATGATCAAACTTTTCTGAGTGGCATTGTTAAGAATCAAGGCGGTTTCGCTCATTTCCACCATGAACGTTGACTGCCCACCTGCCAAGTTATCCGAAGCGCCTACTCGGCAAAAAATACGATCCACCAGCCCTATTCTCGCGGCTTCCGCTGGCACAAAAGCTCCAATCTGAGCCATGACGCTGATGAGAGCCACTTGACGAATGTAAGTCGACTTACCCGCCATGTTTGGGCCGGTGAGAATCATCAGCTTAGCGCTTTCGCCGTTCAACTGTGTGTCGTTCGGGATGAAAGGCTCGTCCACTAGCGTTTGCTCAAGAACAGGGTGCCTAGCATCGGTTAATTCATAATCCAAAGACTCGTCCAGCAGTGGACGCGAATGGTTATAGGTCAAGGCGACCGTTGCCAACCCAAGCAAGACGTCAATATCTGCGAGGGCATTCGACGTGTTCTGAAGGTCGTTGAGGTGTTTTTTCACCGACTCTCTAAGCTGGCAGAAGATTTCATACTCCAATTGCTTCGCACGCTCATCAGCCCCCAGGATTTTGTTTTCAACCTCCTTCAGCTCAGGCGTGATGAAACGCTCGGCATTGGCCATGGTTTGCTTGCGCTTATAATCTTCGGGAGCGAGTTCAACCTTAGCTTTGGTGATTTCGATAAAGTAGCCAAAGACGTTGTTGTATTTAATCTTTAACGAATCAATCCCCGTGCGTTCTCTCTCCTTAGCCTGCAGCTCCGCCATCCAGTTTTTACCTTCCGTAGAAGCCGACCTCAGCTCGTCTAATTCTTGGTTAAAGCCTTCGGCAATCATGCCGCCATCTCGAGTCATCGCGGCGGGTTCTTCGGCCAAAGCGGTCTCCAGCTCATTAACCAAATCCGTAAAGTCGATGAGACCGTTGCGAAGGGCTTCTGACAATTCTGTTTGATTCGGGAATTGTGCTAAGTGATGCTTCAAATCCGGCAGGCGAAGCAAGGAGGTTGATAAGGATTTGAGATCTCTAGCGTTGCCTGAGTTTTGAGAAAGACGCCCCGTCGTCCTATCCACGTCTCGAATGGATTTGAGAATGTCTTGGCACTGGCTCAGTAAGAAGGCCTCTTCAAGGCAAGAAGCGATAAAGGATTGGCGTTGCTGAAGGCGTTGTAAATCCCGAATGGGGTGCAGAATCCAGTCTCTCAAACGGCGCGCACCCATGGGCGTTTGCGTTCGATTCAAAACCGCCAATAAAGTGTGTTTTTTATCCCCTCCTTGAGACGGCTCCACGAGGTCCAAATTTCGTTGAGAAGAGGCATCAATCAACACATGATCATTCAGCTGCCTAACCTTTAACTGTCGGATGTGATCAATAGAACGCCTCAATTGAAACGTTAAATAATGTAACATTCCTCCGGCGGCGGAAACACCCAACGCACAGTTCTCCGCACCAAACCCCTTAAGCGATTGCACCTTGAAGTGCTCCTTTAGGTTGTAATCAGCCTGCTCGGGATGAAAGGCGTAAGCATCGTAACGCTGAGGCCTGACCAGCGAATAGCTAATGCCATCGGCCCAATCAGAGGCTTCGGAAGCATCAGACACTAGGATTTCCGAAGGGCTGATCCTGGTAAGCTCATCCACCAACTGCTCTTCTGAGTCGCATTGAGCAATCGTAAACTCTCCCGTCGTGTGGTCCAAACAAGCGAGGCCAAAACAATCGCCGTCTTTCACTGCCGCTGCCAAATAGTTCGGTCGGTTCTCGTCCAACAGATCGAGATCCGCAATCGTGCCAGCCGAGATGATTTGAGCAATCTCACGCTCCACAATTTTACCCGCCTCTGGAAGCGTTGTCTGCTCAGCAATCGCGACTCGCTTATTCGCCTTCACCAGCTTAGC
>CALLBE010000148.1 GCA_938001985.1 uncultured Verrucomicrobiales bacterium
TAAGAAGTTGATTAAAAGAGTTAGGCCAAAGATATTAGCTGACCAAAATTCTGAAACATGGGGAGTCTGATACCTCTCTACGACAATAAAGAGCGTTGAGAGGATGAAGTTGACGATGAATATCTTGCGAGCACTCCAATCCGGGACGGTTCCAACCGCGAGAATGAGTA
This sequence comes from uncultured Verrucomicrobiales bacterium, assembly GCA_938001985.1. Taxonomy (GTDB): domain Bacteria; phylum Verrucomicrobiota; class Verrucomicrobiia; order Verrucomicrobiales; family Akkermansiaceae; genus CALLBE01. The sequence goes on from CALLBE010000148.1 coordinate 171, forward strand.
ACAGCAGTTGAATGAGTGAGAACCCACCGGCTCCTCCATAGAAAAATAAATCTGAGAACACGGGGAGTGCGGTGACGAAAACTCCAACAAATCCTGGGCGAATCTTCTCCTTTTTAAGATGCAGTGAAACAACAGAAGCTAGCCATAAAGCCGAGGCTCCTCGTGTCAGCAGTAGGTAGACAAAATCTAACTCAAATGAGTGAATGCTGACACAGAGGTTCCAGACTTGAACTGCCAAAAACAGCATCAAAGATTGGGGTAAGAAACGTATCTGCTTGTTGACACGAATCAATCTAGATTTGGAGGCGAAGCCTTCGACTCCATCTGTTTTAATTTTCTCTTCAACCAGCATAATTAACCATCCGCTATCAGTTTAGTTAGGTTTCGTTATTTTAAAAGCGTATTTTCATTGGTCTTTGTAAACACTCTTACTATAAAAAATAGATGGATATTTCAATTTGGGTCTTTATAATGCTTGGCTTTTCGGCCCTGCTCTCAGGGATGTCGAAGTCTGGATTTTCCGGCGTTTCGCTTATTTCTGTCGCTATATTTTCGCACGTCTTTGGTAAGCAGTCTGTTGGAGTTTTGCTTCCATTATTAATTATTGCGGATCTAACGGTTTATCCTAACTTTAAAAAGTACGGAGACTGGAAGCCTGTGTGGAAATTACTCCCTCCAATTTTAATTGGTATCGTAGTTGGTTCCGCTGTTTTAGTTCTGCTTCCTGATTTGCTGACCAAAAAGGCAACGGGTCTGCTCGTTCTGGCTTTTTTAGGGTTTAGGCTCTGCAATCAATATTATGCCTCTTTATATGAGGCTTTTGTAAAAACCTCATACATGCGTAACAGTTCGGGCATTTTAGTGGGGATTGCCACCTCCATGGCAAATGCGGCCGGCTCAGTGAGCCAAATTTATTTAAAAACCCAGCGTTATACAAAAAATGAAACGGTTGGGATTGCGGGTAGGCTTTTCTTGCTCGTTAATTTGATTAAAGTCCCTATCAACGTTTCCTTTGGTTTTATCGATGCGTCTAGCCTCCTCATGAACTTAAAGCTGGCTCCCTTTGTCATCTTGGGTGTTTTATTGGGTAAGCGACTCCTCCATGCCGTCAACGAAGCTTTGTTTGAAAAAATCATCTTCCTTTCCTGCTTCCTCTCCGCAGTGAAACTAATTTTCTTTTCTTAAAACGCTCTTTTTAGAACACTCCTCTTCGATGACTTTACACGATCTCAAATCCCCTTCAAATGGCCCAGTCTCAGCACTGGTTCAGATTCAACAAGTTCAGAATAAAGTCACCAAGTCCAACAAACCTTACTTAGAGATAACCTTAGTCGATGCCGTTGATACAACGGTCTGGAGGTTGTGGAGCGATCATCCCCAGTTTGACGATCAGGCAATTTTCGAAGTGGGTAACTGCCTTAACCTTTACGGATTGATGACGATTGGCGATTATGGATTAGAAGGTCAAATCGAGGTTAAGTTACAAACAGAGGAGGAAAAGGCGACGTTCTTCAGCGGAGATCCCGCCCTCCAAGCTAGGCAAGAAGCTGATTTTAACACCATAGTCTCACTCGCTCAGTCTATACAAGACCCTCGATTGAAGGAGGTCTCCATGCTGTTTCTTAAAAAATTTGGAAATAAACTCAAACGCACCGCAGCGGCTAAGAAGAACCATCACGCTCGCTGTGGTGGTCTCGTCGAGCACGTTGCTCAAATGATGCGCTCAGCGGATGCCTTGTGTAAGGTTTACACGAATTGGAATCGAGATCTCTTGCTTGCGGGCGTTCTTTTTCACGACTGTGGTAAGCTCTGGGAGAACACCTACGCTCCTGAGAGTTTTGTCCAACAAACCACCTTAATCGGCGAGTTAACCAGCCATATTCCTTTGGGGATGGAAATTCTAAATCGTTTGTGGGGAGAGCTATTGGCTTCACCTACCTTCGCAGACAAAAGCCTGCAACCTGATCAGGCCACTTGCCGACTTCATTTACTGCACCTCATCGCCAGCCATCATGGCCAGCTGGATTATGGCTCTCCAGTTTATCCAAAAACACCCGAGGCCTTTGCGCTTCACTTCATCGATAATATTGATGCTAAGAATGAAATGTGCCAGATGAGCTATTCAGATTCCTCTGAAGTTCAGAATGACATTTACGAGCGCATGTTCCCTCTCCCAACTGGGCTGGTCGCGCCTTTGGGTAAAATCAATGAGAACTAATCTCTTATCGAGATAAGTCTTCTTGGTAAATTAATTTGAAACCTGCGTTTTGTAAGGCCACAGAGGCAAATTCATAATCCTCGCAACGAATCGCAATACGAGATTCGCCTCGTGGTGAAGGCAAGAGCGAGGTCATGTAGTGAATGTTCGTTTCGGCCATCATGAAGGTTTCAAGACAGTCGACCAAATAAGGACCTGCTTCGGCTAAAGAGAGGACAATCACGTCGCTCATGCTGTAAGAAATCCCTTTTTCCATAAACAGGTCTTGAGCTGACTCTGGATCGGAAATCACTAAGCGAACAATAGTGGAGTCACAACTGTCGACGACGCTGATTCCAATGATGGCAATTCCCTTCGCCTTTAATAATTTAGCAACTGAAGCCATCGCCCCCACTCGATTGAGAAGCATGATGGAGAAAAGCCTCACAGGGGTTCCTTGTTCTGTCTCAGTGTCCATAGAATTTAGTGTATCTTTTTTATCAATGATTTCTCAAGCTCTTAAGCTCTCAAAGCCTGTAATTTAAAGTAGCATCTGCCTCGATTTGTCTAACGCCGCTAATAGTTGGTCAATTTCTTCCAAACTATTATAAACCCCAAAGGAAGCCCTCACCGTTCCAGTGATATTGAGACATTGCATCAAGGGCTGACAGCAGTGATGCCCGGTGCGAACGGCCACTCCAAACTGGTCTAAAAGCGTGCCCAGATCATAGTGATGAATGGCGTCCACGGCAAAAGAGACCGCGCCCGCCTTTTTAGCGCCTGCAGCATAAATTCGAATCCCTTCACGTTTGGATAGTTGAGATTCTAAGTAGGTGGAGAGCTCGCTTTCATGCGCTTGTATTTTAGACAGCCCGATTCGGTTGATGAAGTTAATCGCCTCTCCCAGCGCAATGACGCCTTCAATATTTGGCGTGCCTGCTTCGTATTTACCAGGGAGGTCATTGTAAGTGATTTGATCAAATGTAACCTGTTTGATCATTTCGCCTCCGCCTCGGTAGGGCGGGAGTGTTTCCATGAGCTCTCGGCGTCCTAATAAAACCCCGATGCCTGTTGGTGCGTACATTTTATGACCTGAGAAAACAATGAAATCCGCTCCCATTTGCTGGAAGTCTAAAGGGAAGTGCGGGGCCGATTGAGCCGCGTCTACTAAGGTAATCGCTCCTTGTTCTTTAGCCAAAGAAATCAAGCTCTCGATAGGGTTGATAATGCCAATCGCATTGGAGACATGACTGAGTGCTACAATTTTCGTGCGTTCTGTGATGAGCGCTTTGGCCGCATCGATATCCCAAACTTCATCCGCAGTGAGGGGAATGACCTTCAGAATGGCTCCAACTTCATCCGCAAGCAAGCGCCAAGGAACAATGTTGGAATGATGCTCGAGAGCGCTGATTAAAATCTCATCGCCAGCCTTTAAGTACTTAGCTCTCCCTAAAATACCGGAAACTAAGTTAATGCCGTCCGTCGTGCCAGAAGTGAAAATCACTTCTTCTCTCTGGCAGTTAAAGTGAGTTGCGATCGTATCCCGCGCGCCTTCATAAGCTGCCGTGGCTTCTTGCGCTAGGCGGTGAACCCCGCGATGAATGTTCGCGTTGTAAGATTCATAGTAAGTGCGAGAAGCCTCTAAAACACAGCGTGGGCTTTGAGACGTCGCTGCGTTGTCTAAATAAACCAAAGGCCTCCCCTTAATCTCTCTTTTTAAAATAGGAAACTCGTCTCGAATTTGATCGAGTTCGTCGGAAGTGAAGGCAGAAGCGTTCATTTAGGAAAAGTGCAGTCGTTTTTGATTCAAACTTTATTTGAGCAGGAGGCGCCCCCGTGCTATTTCATTCGCTCTTGAGCGTCTTTTTCTAGCCAGTTCCAAAGCGCGGCTAAGCCAGACGTGACCTTGGCTTTGCTTTTCTCTAAATCCTCGCCAGCAGATGCGTCGTTGCCGAATAGGTAGTACTTAATTTTAGGCTCCGTACCAGAAGGTCTAACCGCAAAGGTGCGGCCGTCTTCTAAATCGACAAAAATCATAGCCGCCTTAGCAATAGGGTCTCCTTCCTCATCGACCAGCTCATCAACTGAGAAATCGCGAACTGATTTCACTCGGCTGCCATCAACCTCTGTCGGCTTATGGCTCGAGTAAGATTCAGACAGGCGCTTGATTTTAGCCGCTCCATCCGCGCCTTCCATCGTCAATGCCTGCCCTTGCTCCAAGTAATACCCAAATTGTTTATAAACATCATCCAGCAGCTCAGGAATCGTTTTGCCCATGGATTGAGCGTATGCCGCAACCTCTGCAAACATTACGGCTGCGCCATTGGCGTCCTTATCACGAACGACGTCGTTGCCTAAATAGCCATAGGATTCTTCGCCACCAAAGACAAAGAACTTCGAGTGCTTGAGCCTGAGTTCACGTGATGTTTCCTCGTCTAGATCACGGTAATCACCTTCGTATTCAGCTTGGGGAATCCCCGCTTCATATTTCCCTAGCTTAGCTGCGATGAATTTAAACCCTGTCAGCGTGTTGACGGTGCTAACGCCGTAGTGGTCCGCAATTGCTTGTTGAAGCTCTGTGGTGACAAAGGTTTTGATCAACACGCTGGATTCACGGTTAGCGTCATTCAGCCAGCCGAGGTCGAACATGGTTTTGATACGATACCAAGCCATGAGTGAACCGATTTGGTTGCCCGTTAATAACTGCATTTCACCAGCGGCGTTTCTCACCACAACGCCCATGCGGTCTGAGTCTGGGTCGGTTCCGATTACAATATCAGCGGACTCTTTTTTAGCTAAATCGATGCCCATTTGTAATGCGGAAGCATTTTCAGGGTTGGGTGATTTAACGGTAGGGAAGCGGCCGTCTTGAACGTCTTGTTCAGCGACGGTGAGGACTTCAAACCCAAGCTCTTTCATCAAAGGGGTGATGATATGACCGCCCGTGCCGTGAATATTAGCATACACGACTTTCGCCGAAACGGACTCAAGTAAAGTAGGTTGTAGCAGCAGTGAACGTAAGCTATCCATGTAGCGGCGGTCCATCTCTTCGCCAACGATAGTAACCGATCCCTGTTTTTCTAAAGGAAGTGTTGCGTAAACTTCGGATTTAATCGCATTCACCTCATCAATAATCCCTTGATCATGCGGAGGTGTGATTTGAGCGCCATCATTAAAGTAAGCCTTGAATCCATTGTCGTGCGAAGGATTGTGGGAAGCCGTTAAGACAATCCCAGCATCCGCTTCTAACTGGCGAACGGTGAAGGATAGTTGAGGGGTTGATCTGGCCTTGTCATATAAATAAGCATCAACGCCCAGATCTTTACAAACCTCAGCGCAAAACTCGGCGAAATCTCTTGAGAAGTGGCGAGTGTCATGTGCTAAGACGATGCGAGGCTTTCTGCCTTCTACAAAACCACTTAAATAGGCAATCATCCCACGAATCGCGCGGCCTACATTATAAAAGTTAAGGGTTGCTGATCCCACACAAGGGAATTCGGGTCTGTCATTAACGCCCCCCTGTCCTTGTTCCGCTGGCGTGATCACACGGCCAATCGTACGGCCTCGTAGGCCTCCTGTGCCGAAAGCTAAGGTCTTAAAAAAGCGATCATTCAGCTCACTCCAGCTTTCTGAATCAACCAAATAAGCAATGGACTCTTGCGTTGTCTGGCTTTCAGATCCTACCAAATAGGCCTCGATATTTTCTCTAGAAGATTCAAGTAGATTCCCAGTGCTGACGGCTTGATTGAGTTTTGAGGAGATATCACTCATGTTGATGATATTGTTCAATAATTTTAACCCCATTAGCAACTGTGTATTTAAAATTCTCTGCTTTTAAGCCTTCGAATCTAGAAAAGGGCGAAGCCTCTCAGTCAGGAATAGGCTCTGTTTTTGTAAAGTTCATGAAAAAAACCGAGCTTTCCACGCTTAATTCTCAATTTAGCTATTGACTTCAGGGTATTTCACCAATTATGTTCCTCATCCATCGTTTTATATGATGCACCCATAGCTCAACTGGATAGAGCGTCTGACTACGAATCAGAAGGTTAGGGGTTCGACTCCCTTTGGGTGTACCACTCTTTTTTTAAAAGGTGCTCACTTTGTTTTTTCAGGTGCTTAAGTCCTGAGTATTTTAGGTCATGAATGATCTGAAGTAAGCGCTTAATAAGCTTTTGAGCTCGTTTTTTTGTCACTCTTTTACAAGACCATTAACCGCAACTATGATAACCTCCTACGCCCCACAGGTTTGGATTTAATCACCGCACCCACACCCGGAGGCGTTTCTGATCACCAATTCAGCTACACCTACGACACCGCAGGTCACTTAGGTTCGGTCACTCACGCAGGACAGGCCCACACCTATGGCTATGTTGCCAACACCGAGGAGCTCAACTACCGCTACGACTATCAAGGTAGACGCTTCTCAAAAGAAGTGGATGGACAACTCACGTATTTCATCTATGATGGCTGGAACGTGATTGCTGAACAATGTGAGTCTCCGAACATTTTAGACAGGAGCATCGCGACGTGCCC
>CALLBE010000149.1 GCA_938001985.1 uncultured Verrucomicrobiales bacterium
GTTTGCGTTTGCTCAGTGATTCCTTGCTCGGCGTCGGCACAGACTTGACCACAGAGGTAAATCGTCCCGTTGTGCTTCACAATGCGGCTCATGCGAGGCTTGGTTTCAATACGCTCAATCATATCTTTTGGTGGCTTATGGCTTATGACTAGGCGTTCCATTGGCACAAAGCCCAGAACTCTTCACGACGCTGCTTGATTTGCTCGAAGCTGACCTCTTGAAGCGACTCTGTTGAGAAGCTTTCACAAGTGAAACTCGCCGCTAACGTACCATTAACCATGCCTTCTTTTAAATCCGTTAAGGTTGGGTGAACCTTGCCCATTTTGGCTAAAGTCCCTGCCAATCCGCCTAAGAACGAATCGCCAGCCCCTGTCGGATCAACAAGCTCGCTCAACGGCCACGCTGGGCATTTGAATAATTGAACCGAACCATTGCCTTGCGTGTAAAAGAGAGTTGACCCGAATTCGCCATGCTTGATGATGACCGCGTTGAGTCCTTTTTCTAAAAGAAGCTCTCCTGCCTTAACCGAACTGTAAGCGCCCGTATACTGTTTCGCCTCTGAATCGTTCAAAACAAGCAAATCAATTTTGGTGAACACCTCCTCAAGCTCCTCTTTAGCGATGTCAATCCACAGATCCATTGTGTCTGCGATGACATAACGCTTTGATGCTTTCATTTGCGATAAAAGCTGAAGCTGGTTCGCTGGCGCCATGTTAGCCAAAACCACCAGCTCAGATTCCTGCATTGCTTCTGGAACATTCACGCTCCAGTTCTCTAAAACATTGATCGCCACATCCAGAGTCTCACGATCATTCATGTTGTCTAGATACTTGCCTGTCCACGTGAAGGTCTTTTGATCGCTCACCTCCAAGCCTTCAACGCTGATACTTTTGCTTTCAAACAGCTCCAAGTACTCTTTAGGAAAATCCTCTCCAATGATACCAACTAGCTGAGCTTTTTTTGAAAAAATAGAAGCTGATATTGCGGCATAAGCAGCAGACCCTCCCAAGAGATTCTCTCTTTTTTCAATCGGAGTGATAACATTATCAATGGCAACGGTTCCACCGACAACGATTTTAGGTGTGATCATAAGTTCTCAAATTGAAGCCTTTAATAGCGAGGCTTTCAAATAAAAAAAGCCACAAAGGAAAAACTCCTTTGTGGCTCAAAATAAATAAAACAGACGCGCTGCTTAGTTGGCGGCCAAATAAGTTGAAACACCTTCTTGGTCCGGGATCATAGCCGTATCGCCTTTGTTCCAGTCCATTGGGCAAACTTCACCATTTTGCTCGAAATGTTGTAAAGCGTCTACCATGCGAAGCACTTCCTTAACCGAACGACCTAATGGCATGTTATTAACCACTTGGTGCTGAACTATGCCGCTTTTATCAATGAGGAATAAGCCACGGTAAGCAACCAACTCGCCTTCCACGCTCATGTCGCCCAGCTCGTCCGTTTGGTAACGACCAGCCAAGACATCGTAGTCTTCAGAAATTGTCTTATTGATGTCCGCAACGATTGGGTAAGTAACACCCTGAATTCCGCCTTTTTCCTTAGGCGTATTCAACCACGCGAAGTGAGAGAACTCAGAATCCGTAGAGCAACCCACAACGGCCACGTCACGCGCTTCGAACTCAGCCAGCTCCTCTTGGAAACGAATCAATTCGGTTGGGCAAACAAATGTAAAATCTTTTGGGTAAAAGAATAAAACCACATACTTCTCTCCCAAGTATTGCTCCAATGAAAAGTCGTCAATGATCTGAGATCCTGCCACTGCCTTCGCCTCAAACGAAGGTGCTTTTTGTCCTACAAGTACTGCCATGATAGTTGATAGTTAAATTTGAAATTACCGATTAATTTCAAATTCATTGATACCTCTCATCGAAAAATCCACAAGCTGTTTTCAAAAAATCCCCTGCAATATTAGCAAATGCTTAGGAAATTATTAGCGAACACAGTCTTACATCGTCATTCCACCATCGGTGGCAACGACTTGACCCGTGATGTATTTCGCCGCATCGCTGGCTAAGAAGAGTGTCAATTCAGCCACATCATCCACATCACCAAGTTTGGCCAAAGGAACATTTTTAAGAATATTCTCTTTAATTTCATCGGTCAGCTCATCTGTCATGTCAGTGGCGATGAAGCCAGGTGCAATCGCGTTTGACGTCACTCCACGGCTCGCTAACTCACGTGCAATTGATTTGGTGAAACCAAGCAATCCTGCTTTTGAGGCTGAATAGTTAACCTGACCAATATTCCCGATCAAACCAATCACCGAGCTGATGTTGATGATGCGACCTGCCGCAGATTTCATCAATGGTCTTGAGAATGCCTTAACCGTGTTGAAAGCGCCTTTTAAGTTGGTGTCGATAACGGTGTCCCAATCTCCCTCTTTCATTCTTAAGAATAAGGTGTCGCGAGTCACACCGGCATTGTTGACTAAAATATCAACCTGACCAAAGTCGCTCATGATTTGCTTACCCAACTCCTGAGTTGTTGTGAAATCTGAGACATCAACCGCATAAGCTTTCGCTGAGTCCGGAAAAGCGGCGTTGATTTCATCAGCGGCCTTACCACAACTTGATTCGCTACGGCTGATCACAGCAACTTTTCCACCTTCAGCGGCAAAGCCTTTAGCAATCGCTAAACCAATTCCACGACCCGCACCGGTAACCACTGCTACTTTTCCAGAAAATTTTCCCATACCCAAATAAAGTTAATTTTCTAGCAAAAGGGAATCTAAAAATGAAGTTCCGAACTAAGCCCTTGATTCACAGCTCACTAACAGTTCATTAATCTTCTTTTCTGAGACTTTAATGACCGCTTTGCTGGTTGGTGAAAATAAAGAAGCTCTCCACTCCTGAAGCCACCAGCCCAGTCGAGTCAGTTCACCCTTTTCATCTTTGTTTCCCTTTGTATTTACTAAAGCCTTCCAGCCATCCCAGTAGGGAGCAATTAAGTCTAGCTTATCTAAATCCTTAGTAATTGGAGTCCCCTCTAAGCGATCAATTCTATCCAGCATGGCTGAAAAATAACGATCATAATAAAAGAGCCATTGAGAACCCGCCTCCCAAACCCAGTCACCCTTCAATAACTGAACTAACTGGTCCTCGAGGTCATCTGCGATTTCACCCAAATGATCATTGGGTTTATTTTGTTCAATCCAATCCGTCAAAAGGCGATGTTTTTCAATAGCGTGGTGCATCACCTCGCCCAAGGTCTCTGCTTCCGAATAACCATTGGCTCTAAAGAACTCACCTGCGTTCTCCAGCTCATCGGCAGAACGAGGGTAGTGCTTGGTAGATTTCAGCAAGCACGTCTCTATCACCACGCGAACCAAGGAGGTCACACTCGCCTTCGCCTCTCCCATCATGGGCAAAAGCAGCCTAGACATCACGGGCAAGGGGAAGTTTTTAGTCA
>CALLBE010000150.1 GCA_938001985.1 uncultured Verrucomicrobiales bacterium
GAAGGAAAAACCCATACCCGACGTCTTGTTTCTCGTCTATAGGCAAAGCTCCTAATTCAAGCACACTGTCCTTCAATGCCAAACTTTTTCTAGCATTTCTGTACCCTTCGGACTGAGGTGAATAACGGCGATTGTTGGCAAACCCCATTTTATTTCCAATTTTATAGGAAGAGGCTATTTTAAAACCTTCAATATTCATCCGCTCAATCGGATAATCTTTCACCCATTGATCAGCGGACCAAAGCTGCAAAGTCTTATATTTATGATCAATAATAAGGCGAAAATTTAAAGGCAGTAACAATAGCTTATCACCTGGGAATAAACTCTTCAGCTTCGTCCACTCGTTACAATGCAAGATAGCATCAAAGGTCGTCTTATTGAGCTTCGCAATCCTCAGGTAAGAATCCCCCTGCTTCACCTCATAAAGAATCTTATTCTTTTTGTTTTCGATCGCCAAATACTCGTCGAGATTCAAATCCCCTAATATACGGCGCGATTCGTTAAAATATTCAGACTCGGGATAAAAGTGAATCAGGTAGTTGAACTCTCGGACAGCCTCTTCCCAGCGCTTTTCTTTTAACAACTCCACCCCGTGATCAAAAACAGATTGGGCTCGAATCTTCGATGTGTTGTTTTTCTTGAAATGTTTATAATGGGAAGGCAACTCCACTTTCGTTCGCCTGAATTCATCGCGAGCTCCCTGATAGTACCATATGGAAAAAACAACCGCACCTGCGGTCAGCAAGCCAATAACAACCTTAACTATCAAGAATCTCGCCATTGCCTCTTTCTACATCTGCCTACAACAAGCCTCGGCGTTTAAAATCAAAGTGATTAATCTTAAACGATTGAGCCGCCATTTCTAAGGTGAATTTCAACAAACTAAGCTCCCAAGAATCATCACTACCCGCAATCACGGCCAACATCGGGTCTCCTATCCTCTTAGCCTCTTGCGTCAGCTTAGCGGAAACACTCTCATAAGACTCGCTTAAAACCTCAGTGGTCACTTCAGTCGCACTGATATTGAAACCATACTGCAGGAACTTCAGGTCCTGCAAATCGCCCTGAATCGCATCAAAAAACTCTCGAGTTTCAGGTGAAAAACCCTCCAACTCAACTCCGGGAGGGAGGCTGGGGTTCAAAATCAATGGCTTCGCAGCGTTAATCACCCCTTCTCGGATTCGGACTTGGCCCACTGAATCCATCAACTCCGAGATCAGTTGGAATTTAAACTTAGTCTCTCCAAAGGTATCAATTCTACGATCAGGCTCATATAAAACCTTGGTAGTTTCCATAACATACTCGTAGCTACTGCCTGATATCTCCATAAATACAGGGAAACCTTAACCTGAATACCAGGTATCAGAAAACAAAAAAAGCGTGCTATTTTGCACGCTTAGTTTGATTGAGTTTTTTTGAAAAACTATAGAGCGCTTTCGATGTAGCTTACCACATCGCTAACCGCTTGTAACTTCTCAGCTTCTTCATCAGGTACTTCAACACCGAACTCTTCTTCAAAAGCCATTACCAACTCAACAACATCAAGTGAGTCTGCACCAAGATCATCAATGAACTTAGCCTCAAGTGTTACTTGATCTTCACCAACGCCAAGTTGCTCGACGGTGATGTCACGTACTTTTTCTTCTACGGTCTTATCTGACATATTTTTAGATAGTTGATTGTGAATACCTCCAGAAGGAGTTTTCTAAGTACAAAAAGTAATGTTTAAGGCTTTGATACAAGTAAAAGTTTAAAGAATCTCTCCACTAAAATCGTAAAAAGCTGAAAATAAGAAACTTACAACTTGTTATTTTTCATTTTTTTTTATCCCCAAAGACTCCAAAAATGGCGTTATTGACTGTGATCTGCCTAAAAATGACTCCACAAGTGACTTCGCAGGTCTCATTCCTCCTGGCTCAAAAATTGACTTTCTCAATTTTAAACCCCACTTCGGATCCAAATATGCATCATTTTTTTCAAATACAGAGGCGATATCGGCAGCGATCACATCAGCCCAAGCATAACCATAATATCCCGCATCATAGCCGGTTAAGTGACCAAATGAAGCCATGAACCCAGAACCCGCAGGTGGGGTATAAAACACATGCTCCATCGTCTTATTCCCCAGCACAATGGCATCGCCTACCTGCTCAGTAGCTAAGTATGAATGCAAATTCAAGTCAGACAAACCGTAGGCGATTTGACCAACATAATGATGCGCCGCCGTAGCCAAATCAGCTGCTTCTAAATTATCCAGAACAACTTGCGGGAACTTTTTACTCGAGTCTCTATAATCAGCTGCAAACAAATTTAAAATCTCTGGCTTCTTTAGCCAATACTCAAGAACCTGGGACGGGGCTTCCACGAAGTCTCTAGCCACGCTTGTTCCCGAATAGTTAACAAAAGGAGCCTCGGTTAAAATCGAGTGCAATGCATGACCGAACTCATGAAACAAGGTCTCCACGTCCCCCAAATCCAAGAGCGTTGGTCTCTCGCCACTTGGCTCTGGGAAGTTACAAATCAAGGCCACAGTCGGACGCTGATACCCGTCTTTTTCCAAACGTCCTCGAACAATACCAAACTGAGCAAAATGACCATACTTGCCCTCTCTCGGGTATAAATCTAGGTAAAACAGGCCCAGCGGCTTTTTAGTTTTACTGTCAGTAATGATATGCAACGTGACCCCTTCAGCCCATGGATTCGGGTTTTCAACCTGTTGAATTTCAATCCCAAAAAGCTGGCTATAAACTTGATACATTCCCTTGAGGCATGCCTCCATTGGGAAGTACACTCTCAGCGCTTCCATATCGATTTGATACTTCTGCTTCTTCAACTGGTTCGCTAGGTAAGAGTAATCCCAAAGGTTTAAGCTGACCTCTTCTTTACCGGTTAATTCTTTCTTTAAATCAATAAAGACCTTTCGCTCTTCTGCCAACTTTGGCTGAAGCCCTTCAAGCAATTCATCCAAGAAGGTTCGAATCGTTTTTTGATCCCCTGCCATACGGGTTTCCGCTTTAAAGTCAGCCCAAGTTGAATAGCCCAAAAGCGTAGCCAACTCAGTCCTCAAGCGCGCCATCTCAGTCAGACGCGGTCCATTCTCCAAGAGCACCGGAGCCGATCGCATGATGTAAGTTTTTTTACGAACCGCTTCATTTTTTGCATTACTCAATAAAACAGATCGGTGACTTGGCCTGGTAAAATCGACTAAATAAGCTCCGTCTTTCTTCTTCAATTTTTTTAAAAATTCTTCTGGAACCCCCTCAAGTTCAGCCTCTGTGAAAGAGCCTTTTGAATCCATCTCTCGAATCGCCTCATCAAAAGCCTGTGAAACATCTGAGAGCTTAGCTTTTAAGGCCTTCAGTCTCTCTTTTTTAGCCGCACTCAAGTGCATCCCCAATCGCTGATAGCCCAGCAAGGTGTCTTTTAATACCAATTGCTGAGCTGAATCCAATGTCGGTGTCAGAGCCTGATACGCCTTAATCACCTGATAAATATCTTCTCGGTAAGAAAACTGAATCAACTCCTTGCTGAGCGTATT
>CALLBE010000151.1 GCA_938001985.1 uncultured Verrucomicrobiales bacterium
TCCAAATCTAGCTGAGACTTCATCAAACCTCATCTCATATACAATCGCCTTGATCTGGAATAAATCATGAGCGAACAGAGAAACGCCCCACTCGTGGGTATCCAAGCCGGTTGAACCTGAAATCAATTGTAAAATCTTACCGCTATACGTACGGCCCGTTCTTGCGTGACCCGCCATTAACTTACGACGCTCAGCATACTCGAGAGAATACCAGTTATAGCTGCCTTCATTCTTCGCTTCGAACCCTGCATTACGGCGTTTTGACATTGGGTAAAAACAGATAATCTCCCAATCTGGCATCACTGGGTATAGACGGTGTTGCAAGTAATGCTCCATGCGTTTCTCAAAGGTTTTCAGGCCCTCTTCATACTCCGCAGACCCTTTGACTAAACCCTCTTCTTTTTCAAGTGTCTCAGCACCATACTGCTCACTGGTTGTTGTGTACTCTGAACGCTCTGTCTGAGACAGGTAAGAATAAACAGAAGTTAACACGCCACCGCCCAAGGCAATGGATAGTTGCTTTTCGAACTTAACTGCATCTCTCAGATCTGGAGTGATCAACATGAACCCTAAATCCGCCTTTGGCGTTGCCACCGCTTGCGTGAATAATTGAGTGTCCTGATGACCTCTAATAGAAGCCACTACTTTTTTAAAATTATCCGTGCGAGCCGTCTTCTCCTCCGCATTGTATTGCTCCCATACCTGGTGGTTAACGGTGTAATACAAGTGCATTACATGCCAGCCCTCTTCAGGGACTAGGGTTTCTTTTTGATCAATTGAATTCATATTTGCGTTTATAGTTAGCAGGGTAAAAAGGTTCTTCTAAAATTTTGCGATAACCTCCATTCACGCGTTCCTCAATGTGAAGGGTGTAAAAAGCATGATCGCCTAGCTTATAAGCCAAATATCTAGCCTCAGTCGCCAGCCCTACTTTCCCTTTAAATTCGAGATCAACAATCCCCGTAGGTGTGGGCTCTATAAGAAACCTCTCACTCGATCCCTGAGCCTCTCCATGAAGGGCATAAAGCACTCGGATTCTAGACTTTTCCGTAGCCTGCAACTTGATTTTAGCCACAGGGTAATAGGCATATTTATCGTTTTTATTCGTCGACTTCACCCATGATTGCTCAACCTTTAAGATTGTAAAGGAGGCTGGCGCTTTAAGCTTTAGACCCTTATCGATACCGATATAGGAGGGCAAAACAAAGAACCCCAATCCTATCACCATCAAAAGACACCCTACTAAAACGAATAGGGGAAATCTGAATTTTGAATCTGTATCCATATAATTAACTATGCCTGTCTAAATAACTGAAGCAAGCCACTTTAGTGAAGGTTTAAATGACACGCACTAAACCGCCTCCACCAAGCAAGATTACTTCATTGATAAATCAACCGTTACTGGAACTGCTTTTGAAGTTGGCGTATTACTCTCAGCCGCTGTTTTATCCAAAGGAACCAATACATTAGCTTCTGGGAAATAAGCCGCACAAGCACCTGAAGGCATGTCATATTCAACAGCGGTGAAGTTTTTCAACTCTCTTTTCTCCCCTTTGAAATGACTGGTTATGTCTACTTTGCAGCCATGCTCAATGTTACGTTCACCCATGTCTTCAGCATTCATCATGATAATCTCACGATCAAAATACAGACCTCGATAACGATCCTCCATTCCATAAACCGTGGTATTATACTGGTCATGGGTTCGAAGTGTCTGCAACATCAACTGACCTTCTTCGAGTCTCTTGCCTGGCAAGCTGTTCTGTGTGAATTCTGCCTTACCAGACTCCGTTGTGAACTCTCTATCACGAGGTCCATTTGGAAGGTAGAAACCTCCTGGCTCGGTGACTCTTTCATTAAAATCATCAAACCCAGGGATTACTTTTTCAATATCATCTCGGATTTCATTATAATCACGGGAATACCTTTTGAAAACAGAAGCCTGCTCCTCAGGCAGTAACGCTTGGGCGATGCCACAAACAATCTGAGTTTCACTCAATAGATGCTGAGTTGCTGGTTTATTATGCCCTTCAGAACTCTGAACCACTCCCATTGAGTTTTCCGTGGTGATGAACTGACTTTTGAAATCTTCTCTGCCATCAATTTCACTTCTCACCAAACACGGCAGTATCAATGCGGTTTTACCGGTAACGGCATGGCTTCGATTGAGTTTAGTTGAGATTTGAACCGTCAAATCGCACTGCTCAATCGCCTTGCGAGTTTGGTTGGTGTCCGGTGAAGCTGACAAGAAATTCCCCCCTAAACAAACCAAACTTTTAACGTCCCCGCGCAACATGGCTTGAATCGACTCAACCACGTCATAACCGTGCTTGCGAGGTGAAGTGAATGCATACACTTCATCAAGATTATCATGGAACCAGCTAGGCATTTTCTCCCACACCCCCATGGTTCTATCGCCTTGAACATTACTGTGCCCACGGACTGGACACAACCCTGCTCCAGACTTCCCTATCATCCCCAGCATTAGGTGCAGGTTTACAATTTCACGAATAGTAGCCACCCCGTGATCTTGTTGGGTCAAGCCCATTGCCCAGCAAGTAATCAGCCCCTTGGAGCTGCGAATAACGTGAGCCAAACGAGTGATTTTATCTTCTGGAATACCTGACTCTAAAACCAAGGAATCCATATCAGCCGACAACGCCGCCTCATGGAAGGCTTCATAACCGTTTGAGAATTCTTTAATGAAATCGGCATCGACAGAGCTCTTCCCTTCTTGCGCATCAATTTCATAGATTTTTTTAATAACTCCTTTAAACAAGGCTAAATCACCTCCAGGTTTAACTGGGAAATGATCCGCTGCGATAGGCGTTTTCACACCCAGCATGCCTTCAATCTCCTGAGGGTGAGCAAACCCTTTGATCCCAGCCTCTTTTAATGGGTTGATGGAAATCACAACCGCCCCATTACGAGCCGCTGCTTGCAATGCACTTAACATACGAGGATGATTCGTCCCCGGGTTTTGACCCACGACAAGAATCACATCAGCGCTATTAAAGTCATCCAAAGTCACCGTCCCTATACCAATCCCAATCGTGTTCGTTAACGCTGAACCACTGGACTCATGACACATATTTGAACAATCAGGCAGATTGTTCGTTCCAAACATTCGAGTTAAAAGCTGAAAAGTATAGGCAGCCTCATTACTCGCACGACCCGAGGTATAAAAGGCTGCGGCATCTGGAGAAGGGAGAGATTTTAAGTTATCCGCAATGATAGAAAAAGCATCTTCCCAGGAAACAGGGCTATAATGATTCTCACCCTCTTTCTTCAACATAGGCTCACCTAAGCGCCCCTGTAATTCATGCCAATGATCAGACTCTGCATCTAAATCTTGAATTGAGAATTTCTTAAAAAAGTCGGCATGGATAATTTTTGACGTGCTTTCAGAAGCAAACGCTTTTGCCCCATTTTCACAATACTCATTCGAAGCGCGATGATCATCAGGGTCAGGCCATGCACAACTGGAGCAATCAAAGCCACCCTTTTGGTTCATCTTCAACAAACCTGCCATTCCCTTCACCAAACCTGGCTCGCGATGCATATATTCCAAGGTCTTTTGAACAGCCATATAACCCGCTGCTTTATCAGCTGGCTTACCGACTTTAAGATCCTTCGGGGTTTTGATAGGAATGCCTTTTTTGTTTTGCATGTTAAAATTGAAAGTAAAGGTTAGGATTGGTATATATATTAAATTCTTCTTTTTTAAGAAAGCCTAGACTTGTCATTCCTAAACTTTTTGAGAGTTCCACAGCTAAACTCGACGGCGCTCCTATAGAACACAATACGGAAACCCCCATCATCGCGGCCTTATGAACCAGCTCATAACTCAATCGGCTGCTCACAATTAAGGTAGCCTCTGGAACACCATCCTTCAAATTTGGATTCATCCATAGATAACCCAAGAGCTTATCTAGACAGTTATGCCGACCAATATCCTCAAAAGAAGCTAAAACCTGCTGCTGTTCATCTATCAACCAAGCGCCGTGGCTCCCCCCAGTTGACTCAAAAAGAGACTGCCTACCCTTCGTTACCCCAACGGCGGCCCTTATGTCTTCGA
>CALLBE010000152.1 GCA_938001985.1 uncultured Verrucomicrobiales bacterium
TTAAAGATTAAAAAGGTTCTAATTAACTACGCCTACGACATGCCATTAGGCTCAATGAACCCAAACCCAATAGTAATAAACTAGTCGGCTCTGGAACAGCGGCAACGCCCGTGAATGTAATATTATCTGCCCCAGCTTGGAAACCTCCAACAGTGGTAGTGGCCAAAACCCTGACGGTATAATCACCCGCAGCTAAGTTTCCAAAACCAGCGGTAAAGGAAGCCACAGTTGTCGTTAAGGCTAGTGCTGTTGCCGCATTAATCCCTGATGTAGGAGCAAGCGCTGTTGCTGCATCAAACTCAGCGAGTGTAGTGAGTTCCCCTGCATATACCTGAATAAAAACATTGCCGTTAGTATTGACACCGTCTGTTCTTAGCATCGCATCGACCGAAAGAGTCCAGTCCAATGTAGCGTCCGTTATTGTGACATTCTGAAAAAAGTCATTAGGGGCCACATTAGTTGGCAGAAGCTGGTAATGATCGCTCAAACCAGCAAATAAATCAGTGCCATCCTGAATGATCGGGAATGTCGTTGAGGTCTGCCACCCTCCTGAAATTGCCGCTCTCCTCCCATGGTTTGCATTATCAAGGATTGAGTTTGTAATAATATTGACTGCGTTTGAAGAGCCTAAGAATAACAGTAAGGCTAACATTTTTATACTCATAATACGGTATTTCATATTCATAATGCACACTGAATAGCCTAGAAATCACAAACTCAGTCAAGTCTATTTTGCTTTATATCACCCCAATTGCGCTTAAAACCGTTAATAAGAATTTAAACCCAGCTGCTCTAGAGGTGCCTCACGAGGTCTAGCTGTCAGAATGAGAGGCTCTCCCTCTGTGACAGCCACGGTGTGTTCAAAGTGCGCTGACTTTCGCTTGTCTTTCGTAATAGCCGTCCAACCGTCCCTCAACATTTTCATACGAGGCGTGCCAGCATTCACCATTGGCTCAATGGCCAACACCATACCAGGTTTTAAGGTTACGGAAGCCCCAGCAGGTCTGAAGTTTGGAATCTGTGGCTCTTCATGTAGCTCTTTGCCGACTCCATGCCCCACGAATTCTTTGACGATAGTAAAGCCATGTGGCTCAACAAACTCAGCAACAGAACCACACAAGTCCGCAAGCTTACCGCCTGGTCTCGCTCTATCAATGGCCTGATATAAACTCTCCTCTGTGACAGCCAATAGGCGCTTTGTTTCGTGATCAATCTCACCCACTGGCACCGTCGTCGCGTTGTCTCCAATCCAGCCGTTTAACGTAACGCCGACGTCGATACTCACAATATCCCCATCTTTCATCACAAGGTCAGAGCCGATGCCATGAACAATCACCTCGTTAAGGGAAATGCAAATGTGTCCGGGAAAACCACGGTAATTGTAAAAGGTAGCCGTTCCTCCTGTTTTCTTAATTAACTTCTTAGCTAATTCGTCGATCTCACGGGTTGCCACTCCAGGTTTAACGGCAGCTCGAAGCTCAAGCAACACATCGCGAGCGGCTTCGCAGGCCACCTTGTGTTCAGCGATTTCATTCGGAGTGCGAAGTCGGATTCTATTTCTTTTTTTTGCCATATAAAAAAGGAGCCCTCAATGAAGACTCCATAGTAATGATTAATGCTAAAATTTAGCTTAATTAATTCATGAAAGTTGTCACCAAAGCCAGAATGGCAAGGGCTGCAATCACGGTGAATAAAACACCGACACTGGATTGTGAAGATGTCGCTTCCCCTGTCTTAGCCGCGGCATAACGCTGCGTACGGTTAGCACCTTTTCCTTGTTTGAAAAAGCCATCGTACTGCTGTGAAAGTAAGTATGTTTCCACTTGTCTCATCACATCTAAAAGAACACCCACCATGATTAATAATGACGTTCCGCCTAAGAACTGAGTCACCAACATTGGGATGTTTAACCACTCCGCAACAATTGCAGGGAGGATGAAGACAGCCGTTAAGAAGATAGCACCAGCAAAGGTCAATCTCGTCATGGTAAAGTCTAAGAACTTAGCGGTAGGCTCACCTGGTCGAACACCTGGGATATAACCACCGTTACGCTTAAGATCTTCAGCAATTTGCTTTGGCTGGAACATTGTTGCCACCCAGAAAAAGGCGAAGAAGAAGATCATCATGGCTGAGAATAGGTAGTAGAACCAGTGACTTGGTGCAAACCACTCCATCACATTATTAGCCGTTTGTGAGTCTCCTCTGAATATCATTTGAACAAATACCATCGGTAAGGTCAAAAGTGCAGAAGCAAAGATAATTGGCATCACGCCCGCGTAGTTAAGCTTCAATGGTAAGTACTGTGTTTGTCCCCCCATTTGCTTACGTCCTACAATACGTTTTGCATAAGACACCGCAATACGGCGTTGTGATTCCGTAATCGCAATCACTGCAGCAATCACCAATAGGAAGAATCCTGTGAGAAGTACTAAGATCAAAGCGCCAAAGTCAGCTTCCTCACCCGTAACAAAACGAGTCCAAGCCATTGCCAGCGCTCCTGGGAAAGCGGAGATAATATTCACGGTAATAATAATCGAGGTCCCGTTACCGATCCCACCTTCTGTCATCTGATCACCAATCCACATGAGTAGCAAGGTACCTGAGACAATGGTTAATGTTGTCATCACTGTGAACTGCCAGCCTGGATTTAATACCAACGGCTCTTCTAAGCCTGAGAACATGTAGTTACCCACTGCGTTTTGCAAGAGTTGCGCGCCTAAGACACCTTGAACTGTTGCAATCACGATGGTTAGGATTCTCGTGTATTGATTGATTTTTTCACGTCCACCATCTTCACGGCTGAGTTTAGCAAAAGGTGGCCAGATTACATTCAGCAACTGCATCACGATCGAAGCTGAGATATAAGGCATGATCCCTAGCGCAAAGATACCACATTGCTGAAGACCTCCACCTGAAAAAATGTTTAACATCGCCATGGCTCCAGACATTCCATCGTCAGCCTCTTTAGACTTCTCGATCCAATTGCCTAAAGCTTCCTGATCAACACCTGGAAGCGTTACGAACACACCCAAACGGATAAGGAAAATCATTCCAATGGTGTACAAAATGCGATTACGCAATTCTGCAACGTTCCATACATTTTTAAAGGGGCCTAGTATACCACCCGATTCTGCACTCATAATTTCTATTAAAGTCTTTTTTTTCTCTGTGTAAACAGAAAGTGAGGAAGTCCTAAAACTTCCTCACTATTTTGATTAAATGTTAATTAACATTGCTAAGCATTACTCAGCTGCTTTTTCAGCAGGCTTTCTAGAAAGTTCAGTGAATGAACCGCCTTGTTTCGTAATTGCCTCTTGAGCTGATTTACTAATTTTATCTAAAGAAACGGTGAATTTCTTTGTAAGCTCACCATTGCCAAGAAGCTTCACTGCGTCGTAGATACCCTTAACGAGACCTACTTGACGCAACTCTGTTTCTGTAATCGCAGAACCGCAGTCAAAACGCTCTTCAAGCTGACATAGGTTAACGATCGCAAACTTCGTTGCAAATGTTGTGTTGTTAAAACCACGTTTTGGTAAACGACGGTGAAGTGGCATTTGACCACCCTCAAAGCCCACACGAACGTTACGTCCTGTACGAGCCTTTTGACCCTTGTGACCTTTACCCGCAGTTTTACCAAGACCTGAGCTCTCACCCTTACCAAGACGCTTGATACGGTGTTTTGCTCCTTTGTTGTATGTTAAAGTATGAAGTTTCATATTATGTTACTATGCTTTAGCTGTCTCTTCTGTTGTTACAGCATCAGCAGACTTCATTGATTCTTGCTTTGCTGTCTTTTTACCACGTGCTGAGTAGATTTGGTCTTTAGTCTTGAGCGAGCCCAATGCTTTTAAAGTACCTTTCACTAAGTTCGCGTGGTTCTTAGAACCAAGGGACTTACCTAAGATATCTGTAATACCAACGGCTTCACATACAGCACGTACTGAACCACCTGCAATAATCCCTGTACCAGGACATGCTGGCTTCAAGAGTACTTTCGCACCGCCAAATTCAGCGTAAACTTCGTGAGGAATAGTTCCGTTAACGATCTCCATCTTCGCAAGAACTTTCTTGGAAGCTTCGCTCGCTTTGCGGATACAGTCAGCCACTTCGTTTGCTTTACCAAAGCCGAAGCCAACTTTACCTTTTTTATCACCTGAAACAACAAGCGCTGAGAAGCTGAAACTACGTCCACCTTTAGTCGCTTTCGCACATCGGTTAATAAATACAACTTTTTCTTCAAGCTCTGGGCCGTCACCTTCTTTGCGGTCATCACGACGAGGACCACGTCTTTGGTTGCGACGATCGCCACCAGGACCACCAGGTCCGCGGAACCCGCCAGGTCCACGAGAAGGACCACCAGGTCCACGAGAATCAGGTCTACCTTGAGCAGGCTGACCACTGTTAGCTGCTGGAGCCGTTTCTGATTTTTTTTCTTCTGACATTACTTGAGGAAATTAGAATTTAAGACCTGCTTCACGAGCTGCATCAGCAAGTGCCTTAACTTTACCGTGGAAGAGGTGTCCACCACGATCAAATACAACAGTCTCGATTTTAGCCTCAACAGCTCTTTTCGCGACTAACTCGCCCACTTTGGTTGCGAAAGCAACATTAGCGCCATTCCCTTCGATTCCTGCTTCAACAGTTGAAGCCGAAACAATTGTCTTCTTCTCAATATCGTCAATGATTTGAGCGTAAACATTTTGATTAGAGAAGTGAACTGCCAAACGAGGTCTTGCAGCGGTTCCTGAAATCTTTTTGCGAACACGACGATGTACGCGTTGGCGGATAGCTTTTCGATTAATTTGTGCCATTTTTCGTAAAAATTATTGAATGTTAATAGATTATTTACCCACTGACTTACCAGCTTTACGGCGAACATACTCACCCACGTAGCGAATCCCTTTACCCTTATAAGGCTCTGGTTTGTAATACGCGCGGACTTCTGCAGAAAACTGCCCAACTAATTGTTTGTCAATTCCTTCAACCTTAATCTTAGTGTTGCCATCAATGCTTACGTTCAATCCTTCTGGGATTGGGTGTAATACAGGATGTGAACGGCCAATGCTTAAGTCGATGTTCTTGCCTGCTATCTTAGCACGGAAACCCACACCAATGATCTCAAGCTCTTTGGTGTAACCTTCTGAGACACCAATGATCATGTTGTTAATCAAAGAACGGAAAGTACCATGTAAACAACGGTGCTCTCTTGAGTCAGAGTCTCTTTCGACAAGAACTTCTGAACCTTCTACTTTAATTGAAACTCCTGCTGGGAATGCTAATTCTAGCTTTCCTTTAGGGCCTTCGACGTTAACTAAGTCACCGTTAACAGCGACCTTAACTTTATCTGAAATTGCGATTGGTTTATTACCTACTCGTGACATATTAAATCCTTTCGTTAAGATTACCAAACATAGGCAAGCAATTCTCCGCCAATGTTCTGACGACGAGCTTGTGCACCTGTAAGAATTCCTCTAGATGTCGAAATAATCGAGATACCTAGACCTGATAAAACGCGTGGGATGTCGCCAGCGCTGACATACTGTCTACGTCCTGGTTTTGACACTCGCTTAACATCTTGAAGAACAGCAACGTCTTTAAGATATTTTGGTCGCGCTTTGATTGATTTGAATTGTCCGTCCTCAATAACTTCGTACCCCCAGAGGTAAC
>CALLBE010000153.1 GCA_938001985.1 uncultured Verrucomicrobiales bacterium
TCGAGCTTGGTGAGGAAGCTATCTCTAAAGATGCAAATTACTCATATTATTACGCTAGAGACATACTCAAAGGACCATTCGAGCTTGGTGAGGAAGCTATCTCTAAACATGCAAATTGCTCATGTTATTACGCTAAAGATGTCCTCGAAGGACCATTCAAGCTTGGCGAGGAAGCTATCTCTAAACATGCTGGGTACTCATATAGGTATAATAATTTAATCAAACACTTACAAAAAACTAACGCCAAATAAATTATGAAAAACGAATTAACAACACAAACGGCAGAAACAGGCATTGACTTGTTTGACAGTGGAAGATTTGAGGCTCTTTGTAGGGTCTCTGACAAGTTCGCTCACTCGCCTCTAATCCCTCAGACCCAAAAGGGGATCGACTGGTTGATGAAGAACTTTAGGCAACCAGAGAAGAGCCTTAGTGACTCATTGAGAGGGGCAAAAACACAAGCTAAGAAAGCGCAAAAAAGATTCACCCAACTAGCCAACTAATAACATGATAGACACAAGTATATTTAGAAAAACGGGCCTTGATGTATGGCTAGGCTCTTTAGGTCAAGACGGAGCTGAGCCTGAAAATCAAAGTAGTAAGAGTGATTTTGAGAAGTCATTCGACTTATTCAGTGAGGAGTTCCCAAAATCCAAACAGGCTTTTGAAGGCGAAAATGAGGTTCAAAAAGAAATATTTGAGGCAGCTTGCAAGTTTTTCTACGAGCAAGGGCGTGAGGACTCACTAGCGGAAGCGAAGCATACTGTAGACTTGGCGTTAAATCGTATAAATGAAGGAGAATAAAAGTGCTGTTGAATCTACTAGAGACTTCCTGCGGTCATTGTTTTGGGGGTTGGTCCCTATTGCTGTCCTGCACTATTTCCTTGGTGATGAGATTCGAGGGTTTATCACACACTTAATCAAGTAATGTTTAGCATAGATTTTTCAAACAATGGGGATTGTCCGAAAGCTTCTGACTTAAAAGAGCGATGCCAGTATGAAGGCAAAGCGTTTAAGTCAGGGGTCAAGGAAGCCTTTGAGATTATGAGAGGGATATTGAAAGGCTCTTACAGTTCAGAGATTGGCTGTGAAGAGTATGAGAGAGGGTATGCACAAGCCCTCACGGATTTAAAAGAGGAGATAGAAAGGCAGATAAATGAGTGATATTTTAGATCTAGATGAAGACTCCCTGGTTGCTGCGATCAGAGAAAAAGAGATGGAGGAGGTTAAGAAGATCGGGGGGATTCCTGATGACAGAATCTATTTTGAAAAATTTGAGATCATAAAAAGCAAGCTTGGAGTTACATCGAAAGAAGCAGTAACCAAGTTTGGCAAGCTAGCAGGGTGGGATTTGAACTACGAAAACGCAATATACCAAAGGTATTTAAGATTTATTAAAAGATAATATGAGCAAAGAAACAAAACAAGAAGTCGCTAAAGCGCCCGCCACATTAGCGGGTATTTTACAATCAGACAGAGCAAAGCAAGAGATTGCTAATGCACTTCCTAAACACTTATCCGCAGAGCGATTCACGAGAGTTGCATTAACTGCATTGACGAGAACTCCCAAACTAAAAGAATGTACACAGCCGTCATTTTTCAAGTGTTTAATGGACCTGTCATCTATGGGCCTTGAGCCTGATGGAAGACGAGCACACCTTATCCCATTCAATAATAGAAGGCAGGGTGTTGTTGAGTGTCAGTTAATTATTGACTTCAAGGGGCTTGCTGAACTGGTCCGAAGGAATGGCGATGTTTCAAAGATTCATGCAGACGTTATATACTCTAATGATGAATTTGAATATGATCTAGGAGAGGTGAATACTCACAAGCCTAAATTCACTGACAGAGGAGAACCTATTGGGGCATATGCTTTAGTGCAATTCAAAGATGGAGCTAAACAGTGTGAGTTGATGAGTGTTGAGGAAATTGAGGCTATCCGAAATCAATCTAATGGGAAGAACTCCGATCCATGGGTTAAGCATTGGAATGAAATGGCTAAGAAAACGGTATTCCGTAGACTGACAAAATGGCTGACTCTATCCCCTGAGATTATGGATAGTATTACTAAGGCAGATGATCATGAGTTTAAAGGGATGAGGGATGTAACGCCTTCTGCTGAGGAGGTCGATAGGCTTAGCACCTCTTCTCCTATTGACCCTGGGTCCATTGGAAATATTGGAGCAGATGAAGAGTAAAGTTGTATTCTATGAAGCTGAGCAAGGCACTGAAGAGTGGTTTAGGCATCGAATGTATAAAGCTACGGCTTCCAATTTCAATCGTATATGCACAGCTAAAGGAGCCTTCAGCAAACAGTCACTGGCTTATATTGATGAGCTTATATTGGAAGCTTATCAGCCCATGTATATGAGCATGGGGGGATTTGAAGGCAATGAAGATACAAGGAGAGGTAATGCTTATGAAGAGGTAGCATCATCTTGGTTTTTTAACCAATGCTCTGACGCTGTAGTGGGGCGTGAAGCGAGTTTCGCTACTAGCGAGGAGTTTAACCACTTGGTTGGATGCTCTGCGGACCAGCTTATATACCCTAGTATGGTTTCAAGCATTGGAGATTACACAGGAGGGCTTGAAATAAAATGCCCTAAGCCTGAAGTACTTATTAAGTATCTGCGTGAGGGGGTTTTGCCTGATGCTTATAAAGCTCAAGTCCATGGGACCATGATAGTTTTAGGGTTAAAAGAATACAACTTCTTAGCATTTAATACTTTTGTGCAGGAATCTGATGGCGTTGGACTCCCTCACTTCTGCATTAAGGTGGAATGGGATGAATACACGGAAACACTCAACAAGGCGCTGCATTCCTTTATTGAGGAATATGATAGGGCGCTTAAAAACATAAAAAGCAATTTTTAACTATGGCTAAATTAATAACAGCATCAATAGATGTAACTAAAATCGATAAGTCCCGAATCATTGAGGGAAGGAAGGGCGGAAAGTACCTATCTTTGACTTTGTGGGTCAATGAAGAGGACGACCAGTTTGGAAATAATGTCAGCATTGAACAGTCTCAAACAAAAGAAGAGAGAGATGCTAATTCACCTAAAAATTACTTAGGAAACGGCAAGGAGTGGCGAGGAAATGGGGGAGGGGTTAAAAAACCCGCACCTGCCACTGTTATTGACGATGATGACGATATTCCATTTTAAAAGTTAAGTGAGAGATCAGATCGATAAAACAAAGTCTGATTTAGAAAGCTTAAGGGAGTCGATTTGGAACTCAGAATGCTCAAGTGATGAGCGTTCGCAACTCGACTCTTTTATCTCTGAAATGATCAGCGAACTAGAAGAAATTCAAACAGAAAAAACAAACTAAAAAAATAAATGATAACAAAAAGCGCTACTAAGATTTTAAAGCAGGATCGCAAGTCAATCAACCCCTTGGAAGTTGATCAGGCGGGCGGTAAAAGCTCTTTCAACAGCTGGCTAAGAAGATCGAGAGGAATGATGAGAGTAAGATCCTCATGAGTAAGGCCACTATGGAGGCTCTGAACAGTTGCAATAAATGCAATAGTTCAGAAGTTAAAATTGATTACAACCCATTATGTGAATCTGAGATGCCCTCGTTTTTATGAAAGACGAATTAAAAAAAGATTGCTGCGGATTCTGCTGGGTAAAGCGAGGCGTAGCAATCACCATCCATGCAAAAAAAGACGGCCACTGTACACAATGCGGGGATGTTTGGATGGATGCATTGAAATACGAATATTTAATTAAAAAACATTTAGAAAAAAGTAGAGGAATTATGACAATAAACGTGTCTAAAATAAACGAGTGCTTAGAGTTTCTAGCTAATCACTATGGAGTAAATCGAGATGATTGTTTTAAGCTAAAACCATCTGGAAGCACATGGACAAAAGAAAGTATATGTAGGGACATCACACTAGCTCTTTCGTCTTGGAATGAAGATCTTACTAAGAGTCAAATCGGTGATATTTTTGGTATACATCAAGTCTCTGTGGCTAACTCAGCAAGTAAGATAAAAGGCAAGATGAAGAACGAAAAGAACCGCAAGATGATCGAGAATATTTCAAAGAAAATCTGGGGCAAGGAGTCTATTAATAACTTACCAAAATCAGAGAATTAACATGGAAATAACAAAGAAAAAGCTAAAGGGTTATGACCTCTACCGTAACGAGAGAGGGACAACCTACCATGTTGGCAAAGACGAGTCATT
>CALLBE010000154.1 GCA_938001985.1 uncultured Verrucomicrobiales bacterium
GAGCCAATGATCTCGATATTGAGTGCTCTTTTTATGTCTTAAATTGGGTAGTCCAAGATAGTCGACTCGTTGTTCCATTCTTTAGGGTAGCATACGAACACTGTTCCCCACTCCTTGATGGAGAGCCCTTTTTAATAAAACTAAGAATGCATCTCTTGACGCCTGGCGACTAAATTACCCTCGGTCACGCCGAGCTTCTCAGTGACTTCAAGCTCATTGAGGATGTCATAGCCAGAAGCCGAACGTCCTAATAAATCTTGGTACAGGCGAATTGTCTTCGAAGCCTCTTTCGCTGATTCTTCGAGCAATTCAATACGGAACTGTCTCAATCCACTTTGATATAAAGATTGATAAAAATTAGCCCCTGTCTGAGCTCTCCCATTGAACAAGGTGTTACGACAGCCAACATCGGCGGCCAAGGTATGCAATTGCCCCACTCGGTCCCTCAGCTGAACTTTATGTTTTTCACAAGGTCTTCCACAGTCCTTATAAGTCGTTCCTTCACTCAAAAACGTACAGAACACACAATGCTCCATATGGAAAAGCGGCATGTGCTGATGCAAAGTTTGCTCATACTGACGTGTTGGGTTAACTGAAGAGGCTAAAAGATCCTGCACTTGCCCTAGGTTTAAGTCATAGGAAATAGTCAAATTCTCCAGATTCCCCTGCTCTTGTAAAAAGTCAGCAGTCAGAGGATTGGATACATTTAATGAAAAGTCTCCGACCTTAATCAACGGCTTGTCTTTGAAATACTCCAGCCCTCCTAAATTACGAATCAAAACCCCATCAGGTTCTTGTCGCTCAATTAATTTAAAATAGCCCACTTCATTAGGCTTTTGAATCCTTGGAGTTGCTAAGAAAATCTGCGTGCCATTATCAATCTCTCGACACAACGCAACGGCCTTGGAGTAACCTCGAATGTCTTCAAAATCACAATAAACTCGCTTCACCTCGGCTCTGATTGCGGACTCAACCTGAGCCAAACTGCGACACAACACATACAACTGGCTCGACTCTGATGGCGCCTGGTCTTTTTCTGGAGATTTTAATAACTGGCTTAACGTTCCACGCTCAAGATTCTCTTGCTTCGCCCCACTTTCAATCGCTTCAACCAATTGGCGCTTAATCTCATTGATCTCTTTAATAGGAAGCATGACATCCCCTTTCAGCTCATTGGTCACACGCCCTAAAACAAAAGAGGTGTTACCTAATCTGCCCAGTTGTTTAATGAGCAAAGCGTCATCAATCGGACGATTTGAAGCTTCGGTTAATAATGAGGCGGATTGAATCAACACGCCCTGACTTTCGACGGTCATCGGCTGCCCCTCTTCCCCTCTCACAAGGAAACCCAAGCTAGGCTTTTTATCTTGAGCATTGCTCGCGGTCTCGCGGCTGTCTTTCCAGCTTTTGCGTAATCGTTTATCGAGCGAAGGGTCACTGGTTTTAAAAATTCGCTGCCCTATTTTCACACGCCCCCAATCCAGCTCGCTTCGCCCGTCAGCATAGAGGCGATCGCCCTCCACCTTCCAGACACGACAGCCTTGTTCGTGATTACGGTCCTCACCGGCATCAATAACGATCCCGTCTTGCGGGTTCAACGGCATTCCCGGCTCACGCTTGATTTCTATCCAACCGCCTCCAATGTCAATGATTTCACCCAAATACGCACCGCGTTTTTTCGCCCATTTACCATGAGTCAAATAAGGGTGGTTGGTTCCACCTAGCCAGCCATTAGACAGGCCTCGAGAAAACGTCATTTCCAGACTGTAACGATTTTCCTGAGTGACTTCCTCTTTCACCGACAAGCCTTTCATCGCGGCATCGATTGCCTTACGATAAACTTGAGTCACGGCAGCCACGTATTCAGGAGCCTTCAAACGCCCTTCGATTTTAAAACTAACCACGCCTTGCTTAACCAAGTCAGGAATCAAATCCACAGCAGCCAAATCCTGAGGCGATAATAAATAGCGAACCTCGGCCATTTCTTGCTTCTCGCCATCCACCCAGAGTTCATACGGCATACGACAAGCCTGCGCACACTCACCACGGTTTGCCGAACGCTGGCCTAAACTCTCGGAAGTTAAACACTGTCCTGAATAAGCCACACACAAGGCTCCGTGAACAAAAACCTCCAATGGCGTGCATTCATGAGGCTTGAACTTGGAAATCTCTTCCACACTTAACTCACGAGCCAACACCGCTCTTTCAAATCCAAAATGATCATCTAAAAAGCTCAACCCCTCGGGTGACGTAATCGTCATCTGCGTCGAGGCATGAAGCTCAATCGAAGGCGCTACTTTACGAATCAATCTCGCTAAACCTAGATCCTGAATAATGGCCGCATCCACGCCCGCGGCTTCCATGACCTTCAACTGCTCCTCAGCCGCTTCCAATTCATTGGCAAAAATCAAGGTGTTCATCGTCACGAAGCCCTTAACCCCATGACGGTGTAAATATTGCATCAACTCTGGCAAATCCTCGTTGCTAAAGTTATCAGCCCGCATTCTCGCGTTAAACTGAGGAAGCCCAAAGAAAATAGCATCCGCCCCATTGGCTACCGCCGCTTTTGCACACTCCCAGTTCCCTGCAGGCGATAGCAATTCAGGTTTATAATTAGGACGCAAAGAAGCTGGAGTTGGTAAATTCATAAAGCAATCAGGAACAAGTCTTCTTTAGAAAACGCAGACCCATGCCCAAATACAAGCACTTAGCGTTTCTAAGTGAATTTAGTAAGCCATTGAGAGGATTTTTAACGGTTAGTAAGATATTTGATAAAATCTACACCTCTTTCTGAATCTTTAAGAGCTCTTGGTACAGGCTCATTTGATCTGTTTTCACAAGGTCTTTGATACGATACTGCCTCAAACGTTTATAGAAATCCTCAAGCGCTAACTTAAAGATGGCTCTTAAAAAACAATTACTAGCCAGCTTACAATCCGCGGCGTGATTCGTTCCGACACAGCTGGCGACTTCCTCATAATTTTCCAAGAGCTTTACGATTTGGTCTAAGGTAAGATTTTCTCCCTCTTCCGTGATTTGAATTCCGCCCCCCTTCCCTCGGGTTGACTTAACCGCTCCTATTTTTACTAATTTCTGGTTTACCTTATTAAGGTGATTATACGATAGGTCAAAGGCTTCACTAACCTCTTGAACTGTGGCGTTATCAGGCTTTTTAACGATTAAAAACATTAAAATCCTAAACGCATATTCTGTATAATTATTAATCCTCATCCCTAATGAACAGAATAGATACCTATTCAATATTTACAATAGGTATTTAACGCATCTACATCAAAACACCTCTAATGGGGGCCTTAAAAACTCCCCTTACCGACTGCCTTCAGGAGTGTCATCACTTGAGATTTTCATCTTTCCATCCCCGTTCTCTTATTCTAGCGTGGTTTTCCCTGTGATTTCTATCGCTTTCAACTCATGAATATTGGTTTTATTTCAACACGATTTTCTGGCACAGACGGTGTCTCTTTAGAGTCTCTTAAATGGGCCGAAACATGGGAAAAAGAAGGACATTCCAGCTTCTGGTTCAGTGGACAAAGCGATAGGCCTGATGCCTCATCATTGGTGATTCCTGAAGCCCATTTTGAACACCCTGAAAATCAATGGATTTCAGATCGCATCTGGAATATTAACAAGCGAGACCCTTATGTTTCCGAACGTATCGCCACCACCGCTCAGTATTTAAAGGCAAGAATACGTCAATTTGTAGCACAGTTTGATATTGATATTCTAGTCCCTGAAAACGCGCTCACCATCCCCCTGCATGTCCCTTTAGGTATTGCGATTACTGAATATTTAGCAGAAAGCGGATTGAAGGCGATTGCCCACCATCACGACTTCTACTGGGAGCGTATCCGTTTCACTCACAACGCCATTCCAGATTTATTGGACATGGCCTTCCCTCCTCGATTACCAAACCTTGAGCACACCGTTATCAATTCAGCAGCGAAGGAACAATTATCCCTACGAAAAGGGGTGAGCTCAACCGTCGTTCCTAATGTTTTTAAATTTGAAGAGGCGCCTGTCACAGTTCCCGAATGGTCTTCTGACTTGAGAAAAGAAATCGGCCTTTCCGATGATGACATCTTCATCTTGCAACCCACAAGAGTCGTTCCTCGAAAAGGCATTGAACACGCGATTCAGCTGGTTTCTAATTTAGATAATCCACGCGTGAAGCTCGTTATTTCTCATGATGCCGGTGATGAAGGCTACGAGTACTTGGACATGCTGACCAGTCTAGCTAAACGCCAAAAGGTTGATCTAATTCTCATTGGGGATCGTATTTCAGAATCCAGAGGCTTGGATGCTTCCGGTAGAAAAAAATACAGCCTGTGGGATGTTTATGAGCACTGTGATTTCGTGACTTACCCAAGTTTAATCGAAGGGTTTGGCAATGCTTTCTTAGAAGCGGTTTACTTTAAGAAACCTATTCTCGTGAATCGTTATCCTGTCTATGTCCAAGACATCCTTCCCAAAGGATTCCAATTAATTGAAATGGATGGGTTTATTTCTGATCAAACCGTTGCCGAAGTTGAGAATCTACTGAACTCTCCCGAGCGCATTGAGTCCATGGTTGAACACAACTACGAAATCGCTTTGCAACACTTTGGCTACGAAAGCTTATCTTCAATCATCAACCCTCTCATTAAATAATCCATGAGTGCTAAACTAATCTCTCGTTCTACTTTTTTCAAAATTAGAAAAGCGCTGGCTTATCTCTATGGAGCCGAATCAGTTGAGCCCTTGGCTGAGCGTCTTTATATGCTCTTGGGACGTTATCAGGTCATGGAAAAAGGAGATATCACCTCTCCTGAGTGGACACAAAACGATGTCGTTCTGATCACCTATGCGGACATGATCCAAGAGGAGAACGCAACGCCATTGAGCACGTTAAAAAAATTCTGTGACACTTACTTGAGTGGCGCTATCAGCTCCGTTCATTTGCTCCCTTTTTACCCATCTTCTTCGGATGGAGGGTTTTCCGTCATTGACTATCGAAAGGTCAATCCTAGCTACGGGAGTTGGAAGGACATTGCTCAATTAAAGCAGAACTACGGCCTCATGTTTGACTTAGTTCTAAACCATTGTTCTCGAAAAAGCCAGTGGTTCAAAGACTACGTAGCCGGTATTGCTCCTCAGTCGTCTTACATTCAAGAAGGCAATCCTGAAGCTGATTTGTCAAAAGTGGTACGCCCTCGCCCCACCCCTTTACTCACTGAGACAGAAACGAACCAAGGTTTAAAACACATTTGGAATACCTTCAGTTTTGATCAGGTGGATTTGAATTGGAAAAATCCAGACGTCTTATTTGAATTTTTAGACATTCTACTCTTCTACATTTCTCAAGGCTCTAAAATCGTAAGGCTCGATGCCGTTGCCTTTTTATGGAAAGAAGACGACTCCACTTGTATTCACCTCAAGCAAACGCATGAAGTCATCAAGCTCATGCGCAACGTGCTCAAGATTGTCGCGCCAGATGTCATTTTATTAACCGAGACCAATGTACCTCATGAAGAAAACGTCTCTTATTTTGGACAAGGCGATGAGGCGCACATGGTCTACCAGTTCGCTCTTCCTCCTCTATTGGTTCATGGCTTATTGAAGGAAGATGCTTCTTATTTAAAAACATGGCTCAGTAACTTAAAGGAACCACCTGCTGGTTGCACCTTTTTCAATTTCACCGCCTCTCACGACGGCATTGGGCTACGCCCTGTCTCTGGTTTGATTCCAGATAATGACGTCCTCTGGATGGTCGAAGAAGTTAAAAAGCGTAAAGGTAAGGTTGGCATGCGCTCCATGCCAGATGGCTCGGAAAAGCCTTATGAAATGAACATCACGTATTTTGATGCTCTTTCTGACTTAGAAGATGAAACCTTAGGCTTTAAGCGCTTCCTTCTTTCTCAAGCCATCGCCATCTCATTAAAAGGCATTCCGGGGGTCTATTTCCACAGCCTTGTGGGTGAAAATAACTGGGTCGAAGGCTCCGAGACATTAACACCTCGAGACATCAACCGTCGTCGCTGGGATTTCAATGATTTAAGCGAAAAACTTTCCGATCGAGGTTCTAAAGAAAGCAGCATCAACACCTTGTACACCAACATGCTGAGGATTCGAAAATTCAGAGAAGCCTTCCACCCAGAAGCGAGCCAAGAGCTATTAGCAAGCTCCAATCAGCTGTTTGTGTTGCTTAGAAAATCAGCCAACGACGCCGTGCTTTGTCTATTCAGCTTTAGCTCCAAACCTCAACAGATTGACCTGAAGAACCTCCAAGTTAACCTTGATCAACCGACACTTAGAAACCTCTTAACTGGTGAAATCCTTGACGCCTCTGACGGCAAGCTCACATTAGGAGCCTTTGAGTTCATGTGGATCGGCTAAGAGGAAACAAAA